>JAERSX010000145.1 GCA_016845285.1 Deltaproteobacteria bacterium
CACCACAGCGACGAGGACTACGGCCGCTGGCTCAGCTTCGGCGCCGGCTCCGAGCGCTCCATCCAGCCCAACCGCATCTACGGCCTGGGGGCAGGCAACTGCGGCGAGTGGGCCGACATGACCACGGCCTTGACCCGCACCGCCCTCATCCCCAACGTGAACGTGACCCCGTCGTCCTGGGACCACACCTGGAACGCCTTCTATGCGCCAGGGAGCGACAACTGGACCAGTGAGTGGATCCCCTGGGAGCCCGTCAACTGGTGGCTCGTCTACGGCTACGGCTCCACCTACGCCACCTACGCCACACGGGGAGACGCGCTCACCTGGTACCAGAGCAGCGACTACACCGACACCTTCGACATGGAGCTCGTGGTCACCGACGCCAACGGCGACCCGGTGGACGGCGCCTACGCCACGGTCTGGAGCGAGTACGGCGAGAGCTGGTGGTTCGCGGGCGAGTCGCACACCGGCAGCGACGGCGTGGTGAGCTTCCCCCTCGGCGCCGAGAAGGCCTACGCCATCCAGGTGGGCTCTCCCCAGGGCTACCACCCGTCGGTGGACTACATCACCTACGGCAGCGAGGGCATCGCCGCCGGCGAGACCGACCGCATCGAGATCCAGCTCGAGGGCACCCTGCCGGAGCAGGCCTGGAGCGAGATCTCGCTAGAGGGCGAGGCCACCGTCTCCCTCGAGCTGGACGTGGCCAAGGCCGTCATCGTGAGCCAGTCCTGGCGCTTCGACGAGAGCTTCACCCTGGAGACCGAGCCCCCGGCCCTCGACGCCTTCGTGGTCGACGCCGACAACCTCGAGAAGCTCGAAGCCGGCGAGGCCTTCGAGGGTGCGCCCGTGCTGGGAGCCACCGGCGAGCTCACCGTGCCCACCGACGGTTCCTGGACCCTGGTGCTGCCCAACCTGAGCACCAACAGCGTGGCCCAGCTGGGCACCCTGGGCGTGTCCCTCAGCATGGGCGGTCACACCGTCGAAGAGGCCGTGCCCTTCGAGCTCCTCGCCGGTGATCATCTCGCCGTGGAGCTCCACTTCCCAGAGGACTAGCCGTCCTGGGCCACGACGTGCTCACGCCCAGCGAGACCTCTCGGTGCAAGGTGAGGCGCTGACCGCAGAGCTCAGCCCAGGCCCTGGCGCGCCTCAGATGGCCCACGGAGATGGGCCAAAGCATTATTATCACTGCTTTTTGCAGCCGCACGCCGTCGCCAATGGGCCAGGGTTGGACCGTTTTAGGTTTCTTTCAGACCACAGCGTGGGCTTCCCTGCACACTGACTTGCAGCGAGCCCCCCATGCTCGCCGCCCACCCACCTCGACAGATCTTGGAGCTCCCGTGACGCCGGTCGTGCCCAGACGATGCTTCGCGACGAAGCGGCGCTGCGCGGGCACAACGACACCACCTCCGTCTCCTGGTGTCCACGTCGAGCGCTGCTTCCCACAGAGCCCGGTCCTCACACCGGAAGGTAACGTGCAATGACTGCAGCCAATTTTGTTCCGACTTTCCCATGGATCGGACAGCTCACCGAAGACGACCTCTCCACGAAGCGTGGCTTTACCTTCCAGTATCCGCCGTTCCCATCCCTCACCGAAGCGACTGAAGGCAAGACGACAGAGGAGCCACCAACCGGCATCTACATGCACTTTCCCTTCTGCTCCTACCGGTGCTCCTTCTGCTACTACTCAGTCGCCCTGAAGCAAGGGGTAGACGCCGTAGATGACTACCTGGACGTGCTGAACCAGGAACTGCAGCTGGTGTCGACGCGCACCAACCTGCGTGACGCCAACATCAAGACCATGTTCTGGGGCGGCGGGACGCCTACGTATCTCAATGAGGCACAGCTGGAACGGGTCATGCAGATGGCCCACGAACACATGGACCTCACCGGACTCGACGAGTCGACAATCGAGAGCGACCCAGCATCACTCTCGTCTGCAAAGCTTCAGAGGATCGTGGAGCTGGGATTCAATCGGCTCAGCATCGGCGTTCAGAGCTTCTCGTCCGATGTAAACGCCATCAACCAGCGAAACCACACAGAACAAGAAGCGCTCGATGCCATCGAGATGGCCAGGGCCGTGGGCATCGACAACATCAACGTAGATCTCATCTGTGGCCTCGTCGGCGAGACGGCGAGCCGTTGGAAGTACTCCGTCGACAGACTTCTGGATGTCTCTCCGGAACACGTCACCGTGTACCTGCTCAGCCTTCGTCCGAAGACAGCACTCTCCTCCCAGATAGACCGCGGAAAGCAGGACCTTCCAGCAAACGAGGAGGTCAGGATCAACAGGTTCCGTGGGCTACGTGATCGCTTGCTGACAGCTGGCTACGTGCAAACCACCCCGAACTGCTTCGTGCGAGAACCAAGGTACGAGCAGATCCACCAACGAAACGCTTGGAGCTCACTGCCCCTCGTTGGCTTCGGCAACTCGTCCTACTCATACTTCAACGGACGTGTCACCCAGAACGTTCGGTCGATCTCCAAGTACAAGAGCCAGGTCCGCTCTGGTCAGATCCCGGCTGCAATCGGGCAGAAGCTGACCGCCCAGGATGAGATCATCCGATACCTGGTGTTGAAGACCAAGCTCCTGAGCGTCTCCTTCGCTGAGTTCCAGGATCGCTTTGGGTTCTCTCTTCCCAATCTTTATGGCGACAAACTGTACCACCTCGAGTCCCTTGACCTTCTGGAGGTCGACGAGAGTGGATACCACCTCACGCCGAAAGGAATCATCTACGTCGATGACGTCTGCCGGACCTTCTACGGCAATGACGTCCGGGCGAAGCTCATCGGCGACGGTGGCAGCTCACGTCCCTCTCTGCTTCGCTCTCTGATCTAGCCAGATGAACCGCTATACCGTCGCCGGAAAGCTGCTGCGCGCCGCCCCGTTCGGCTTGGTCCGGGCCGCCGCAGAGTCCAGGAGTCTCAACCCCATCGATCGGGAGTTCCTGAAGGCGGGAAGAACGACGCCGAGTGGGATCGACATCCGCCCGCTCGTATCCAACGGCACAGACATCGTGAAGCGGGCGGCCGAGGGTGTGGGTGGAGCGGACACACTCAATGCATCGATCAATCGGTTCAAGTCCCGCAGCAGCGGGGCGGTCATGTCGATCTTGCTCCAGGATTTTTCCAGCTGGAGCAAGTACATCCAGGTCTCTGGCCAAGAGCACATCGATGCCACAGCTGGCAAACCGCTGGTGATTGTCCAGCCGCACATTGGTCCATCATTCGCGCCCCACATGGCCCTGATATCTGCTGGTCGTTCGACCCGCGTGCTGACGGTCCTACCCCGCAGAGGGGTGGAGTCATTGCGGACGGTGGTCTCCAAGCTGAACCCTTCTGTTCCCCTCGAAAGGCTCGGCTCGATCCACGTCGGAAACCGGACCACCAAGGAGCAGTGTGTTGAGACCTTGACGGACGGCGGAGTGATTTGCTGGCAACCAGACGTGGTCTCGAAGGGGGACGGGATCCCCGTGCGGTTCATGGGCAGGACTGTCAGAGCTACTCCGTTTGCCATTGAGCTTGCAGAACGCAACCGTGCAGAGGTGCTGCTCGCTCACAGCCTCGTGCTCGATACGACGAGCCCGGCGCTCGCCGTGCGGTTCGAACCATTTTCGTGGGATCGGGGCTCCAGCGTCGAGGAGACCCTTCAAGCTCTGTATGAACGTGTAGAAACCATCATCGTCGATGGTTTCGACCAATGGGAGATGCTCTGGAGGCACTCGAGGGCGCTTGGTCTGGCTGCGGAAGTGTAGCGGTCTCGGCTCGAGCCGGTGCAGGCGTAGCCCAAGGCGTGCGGTGCCGATCCTCGTGCCTTGTGGGCCCAAGGCCGTGACGATACGGCCCCCATCCTCCTCGATACCCAGGTCCGGCCATGGCTGAGGTTCTCGTCGCGGCCCTCTACAAGTTCGTCCCCCTGCCCGACTTCGCGGAGATGCGCGCCCCGCTGCGCGCGGTGTGCGAGGCCACGGGCAGTCGCGGAACCCTGCTGCTGGCCGCGGAGGGCATCAACGGGACCATCGCCGGGTCGCCAGAGGGCGTCGCGACCGTGCTGACGTGGCTCCGCAGCGATCCGCGGCTCGCCGACCTGGAGCACAAGGAGTCCTGGGCCGACTCGCTCCCCTTCGCCAGCATGAAGGTGCGCCTGAAGAAGGAGATCGTCACCCTCAAGCGGCCCGGGGTCGATCCCCGTGATCTCGTGGGCACCTACGTGGATCCCGCAGACTGGAACGCGCTCATCCAGCGCCCAGACGTGGTCCTCATCGACACCCGAAACGACTACGAGACCGAGCTGGGCACCTTCGAGGGCGCAGTGGACCCGGGCACGGCCTCCTTCAGCGAGCTCCCCGACTGGCTGGAGGCTCAAGACCTCGACCGGAGCACGCCTGTCGCGATGTTCTGCACGGGCGGGATCCGGTGCGAGAAGGCGACCGCCTACCTCCTGCAGCAGGGCTTTCAGGAAGTCTTCCACCTCAGGGGCGGCATCCTGAAGTACCTGGAGGAGACCCCAGAGGAAGACAGCCTCTGGCGCAACGAGTGCTACGTCTTCGACCAGCGCGTCACCGTCGATCACAAGCTCGCGCGGGGGCGCTACGTCTTCTGCGTGGACTGCGGGCGGGGCGTGCCCCGCGACGAGGTGCAGGCCCACGCTGGCCGGTGCCGACACTGCCGCCCAACCCCTTCTGCGGACGGATGACCGTGTCTGCCCGGCCCATCCTCTACTCCTTTCGTCGGTGCCCCTACGCCATGCGTGCCCGACACGCGCTCCTCGTGACCGGGCAGCAGGTCGAGATCCGCGAGGTGGTGCTGCGGGACAAGCCCCCTCAGCTCCACGAGGCCTCCCAGAAGGCGACGGTGCCCGTGCTGGTCCTGCCCGACGGCAGCGTGATCGACGAGAGCATCGACATCATCGACTGGGCCCTCGATCAGGCCGACCCCCAGGGCTGGCGCCCCACCGATCCCGCCTTGGTGGCCGACACCGAAGCGCTGGTGACCCAGAA
>JAERSX010000146.1 GCA_016845285.1 Deltaproteobacteria bacterium
GGCCGTAGGCGAGGTATGCCGCGCCGGCGTCGGTCTCGCCGTCGTCGTTGCGCCAGCCACCGATGATGAGGTCGGCGAAGCCGTCGTTGTTGATGTCTCCCGCACCGTCAGCCGAGTACCCGGCCTGATCTTCGGCGTCGATGCCGTAGAACTCGACGTCTGCGTCGGTCAGGTCCATCACGCAGGCGTCGTCGGCGGTGCAGTTGTTGTCGACACCGTCGTTGCACACCTCTTCGGCGTCGGGGTTGATGTCGCCGTCGCCGTCGTCGCAGTCACCGGCCTCCAAGACCACGTCCTCCAGGACGTCGCAGGTCACCTGCAGCGAGGTCTCGTCGCCGTACCCATCGCCGTCGGCGTCGGCGTAGTAGGACTGGGCATCGGCCGCGTCGGCACCGTCGACCACACCGTTGCAGTCGTTGTCGAGGCCGTCGCAGATCTCGTCACCGCCCGGAGCGGCCTCATCGGAGGTGTCGTCACAGTCACCGTCGTTGTCGACGTAGCCTTCCGGCTGATCGCACTCGACCTTGATGTAGTCCTCGGTGGGACTGCCGTAGCCATCGTTGTCGTAGTCGATGTACCAGGTGCCCGCGTCCACGGCCTCGTATTCGGCGATACCGTCGCAATTCTCGTCGGTATCGTCGGGGTCGCAGACCTCGTCTGCGTCGGGATTGACGCCCGCGTCGCTGTCGTCGCACTCCTCGCAAGCCGCGAAGTTGTCGCCGTCGTTGTCCTCGTAGCCACTCGACCCGTCGCAGTTGTAGTCGTTGGGATCGGAGCAGTCGTCCTCGGGGGCACCCGGGTAGAAGTCCTCGCTGGTGTCGTTGCAGTCATCCGAGTTCTCGGTGTACCCGGAGGGCTGCTCGCAGGACTCGACCTTGTTGTTGGCGTCCCCGAAGCCGTCTCCGTCGATGTCTGCGAAGAAGGTGGCGGCCAGGTCTTCGTCGGTGTTGCCGTCGCAGTTGTTGTCGATACCATCACAAGTCTCGACGGCACCGGGATTGACTGCGTCGTTGTTGTCGTTGCAGTCTTCACCGGCGGGGTAGCCATCGTTGTCCACGTCCTTCTTGCAGGCCACGAGGAGGACAGCGAGGACGGTGGCAGTCGTGAGGCGCATCGGGGCTCCGAAACTGGATGCGAGCCGAGTACTCGCGGGAGAGGGATCGAGGCAGCAGCTTGGGCGGATGACTCCAAGAACGGATCAACCACGCCCCAACTTTCGTCAACTGTCAGGGTACCGGCGGCCGGGGCCACCGGCAATCGCTGCGACTCGACTATCGCGGAGACTCTGTCGCCGCCTCCCCAGCAGCAAGATCCCCACCACAGCGAGCCAGGCCCCGAATTTTGGTTCAGCGGCCACCGCACATCCACAGCCCTGGCTGCGCGAGGCCCACCAAGGCGAGATCCAGATCCGATCCAGCTCGTTGTCCTGATCGTCGAAGTAGCGGACACGCAGGTACGTCCACGCACCGTTGGGTGGATCCCAGCGTCCCTGGTAGGTCGTGTCCTCCACGCTGTCGGCCACCTTGCCCGTGCCCGAGATCCGCTCGATGATCACCCAGCCCTCCTCGGGATCGTCGATCTGTAGGCGAATCTCGACGGGCCACACCCCGTCCGGGATGACGGTCCCTGGGAGGTGGGCGCCCCCGTCCTTGCCGAGCGCCCACGCGGCGATCGCGGGCCGAGGACCGGAGCTGGCCACGGTACGGCGTGCCTCGAGGGCATCGAAGAGCCCGGCACGGTCGAGGCCATTGGGTAGGTAGACCCCCGTGATTCCACCCGCGGAGAAGTGGCGCAGGACCTGGTCTGGCTCGCCGTCCTCGTCACTGTCTTCCCAGTGCCCCACCGTGCCCGGTCCGTCATCCACCGAGCCCGGACGGCCGTCGTGACTGTCGGTGCCGGCCACGAAGCCCAGCTGGAAGCCCTCGTCGAGGGCCCGCTGCACGGCGCCGTCGGGGTAGTAGCCCTGCCCTTCGTTGAGGGCGAAGTCACAGCCCTCGCGCGAGGTGTCCCAGCACTCCGAGCTCCCGTGCTCCGAGAAGATCTCGACGAGGGTCTCTCGTTCTGGAGCGTTCTCCGCGAGCAACCAGTCGTTCTGTTGAGGCGTCGCGTAGGCAGGGTGGTGGGCGAAGCTGAGCCAGCGACCAGCGTCGCAGCCTTCGGCGGCCGCGTCCAAGAGCTCCCACAGCTCACCCGGGGTCTCGGCCACGGTGCTGTCCTCGTCCTGGGTGTACACGGCGGTGCCGTAGGTGGGCTCGTAGCGCCCCTCTTCCATGGTCCAGCCCGCGACGCGCAGTCCCTCGCACGGCAGCTCGTCCGCCAGGAGGACCGTGCGATGCGAGCCCCGTGGGCGGTCATCGAGGCTGTCGGAGCGGAAGGCGCTCCACTCGTAGCCGAGGAGGGGGAGGACCGTGCCTTCGGCCGCCTCGAGGACGGTCTCCTGCTGACCCTCCCAGACCTCGAAGGCATCGCCAGCGTCGCCCAAGGGCAGGTACAGATCGGCCTCGGCGTGGTCGGTCAGCGCGGCAAAGTCGAGGTCGACGCGCGCTGCTTGTGCGAAGAAGTCGCTGGCCGGAGCGCCGTCGCGAGCGGCACAGTCGGCCTCGGCGTCTTCGCAGGAGTCGTACGACCAGCCACTGTGGGCGTGGAGGTCACCCCAAGCCCAGGCGTTTGGATCGCTCCCACCGCTGGGCAGGACGAGCGTTCCCTGGACGCAGCCCGCCGCGAGCCCGAGACCAGAGACGATGGCCAGCCTCACCTCAGCTCCGCCGTCGTGCCCAGCCGAAGAGGGCCAGGAACACGAAGCCGCCAGCTGCAGCAGCATTGCCCGCAGGTCCACGACAACCACAGCGAACCCCGTCCCCACCCGTCACGGCAGAGCCGGTGTCGTCGCCCTGGTCGTCGTCCACCGGTGCGGTTCCGGTGTCGTCACCCGGGGGCTCGCCGGTGTCGCCGGTGTCGCCGGGAGAGCCCGAGCAGCGGCCGAAGGGATCGAGGGCCCCCTCAGGGATGCGCTCGCAGTCGGCGGTGACCCAGATGGGACTCGACCAGGCACGCTCCTGGTCTGACTGTCGCACCTCCAGCCAGTAAGCGGTGGTGGTCTCTCCATCCCACGCGGCGTCCACCGTCGCAGGGGCCGGGTCCAGAGCCGACGGCGTCTCGATGACCACGGTCTCGACGCCCGTGCCCTCTCCCACCGCCACGCTGTACAGGGTGATCTGGCTCACGGGCGCGGTTCCGTGGACACGCCAGGAGAAGCTCGGCGTCAGGCCCAGGTACTCGCCGCCGGGGTTCACCGCGATGACCTCGTCGCCATCGGTGTCGATGGCCTCGAAGATCACGATGGGACGGTGTCCGGTGGTGGCCACGGTGCGACGCGCCCGCATGGCCGCGAACACCGCGCCGCGGGTCAGGCCCGAGGCCCAGTAGCCGCCGAGTCCGCTCTGAACCGACTTGCTCGACAGGGGGTTGCCCATCCAGCCGTCGTGGTTGTCGGAGGCGGCGATGAAGCCGGTGTGGATGCCTGCATCGAGGAGCTGCTCGACAGACCCGTCGGCCTCGGCGGTGAGGCTCGCGCTGTCTCCCCACTCCGAGTACACCTCGGCCAGGCGCTGCAGCTGGGGGTGGTCCGCCTCGAAGTTGTGGCCGGAGAAGCGCGTGGCATGGGGCACGCTGATGGCCTGGATGCCCGTGGCCTCCTGGGCAGCCTCGACCCAGGGCCAGAGCCCGTTGTCTCCGGCCACCGAGTCGATCACGTCGGTGCTGTGGGTGCCCAGAGGGCCCGTGCAGGCGTCGTAGTAGACGTTGTGGTGCCCCTCGGTCTCGGTGCCCGCCTCGTCGGCGGCGATCTGACCGATCCACTCGAAGGCGAGCAGCACCAGGTAGTCGCCATCGACGGTGTAGCTGGCGCAATTGTCTTGCAGCTCGGTCCAGAGCTCCGCCTCCTGGAGCTCGATGCCTGCCGCCTTCATGGACTCGGCCACCACGTCGAGACCCACCACGTCGCGTGCGTAGCTGTGGTTGAGATCGACCTCGAAGCCATCGCTGTCGGTGTAGGTGTGGCCGTGGTGGACGTGGATGTCCCCCCAGAAGAGCTGGTACTCCGGCGGGCTGGCCTGGACCTCGATGGGGTTGGACAGAGCCGAGAGCTCACCGTCGTCGGAGACCTGGAGGCGCACCACCCCGGGTTCATCGATGGACACGGTGAAGTCGTGCCAGCCGCCGTCGGTGGGGCTCAGCGTCCACGTCTCGCCATCGCCCTGGCCACCGGCCCCCTCCAGGCTGACGGTCAGCGTTCTCTCCGCGGATGCGACGGCATTGCCCCACTGGTCGAGCAGCGCCGCCTTGAGGGCGAAGTCCGCACCGACCCCCACCTGGCTCGGCGCGGTCACCAGGAGCTGAGCCACCGCAGTCTCCGACGACACCTCGAGGATGACCTCGTCGAGGGGCACGCAGTCGGCCTCGCCCAGACACTCCTGGCTCGCCAGCGCGATCTCGGGGAAGGCCCGATCCGGCATCTCGAAGCCGCAGTCGGCGCAGTAGGTGCAGTCGGCTTCGCCCGCCGCCTCGCACCGCGCCTCGCAGCCCGCCACGTCGCCGACGAGAAGGTGGACGGTGTCGCCCTCTTCGAGCAGGTCGTCCGCCTCCAGGTAGACGCTCGTCCAGGTCTCCCGGTGGATGTCGGCGCTACAGCGCTGGTTGTCGGCCGTACAGTTGCTCCGCTCCACGGCCACGGCCACATCGAGCACCTCGTCGCCCCGCCGCGCCTCGGCGCTCACGAGCCCCCAGCTCGCCTGCTGTCCTCCCGCCCATGGGGTGCAGTTCTCTGGCCACGGCGACATGTCGCCCCACTTCGACCAGCGCATGCCGTGGAAGATGGGATCGCCGATCTTGAGCTCATCGCCAGCGGCCAGCCCCTCGGCCCCGACCTCGTAGATCCACTCGAAGCCCACCTTCTCCTGAACGATGAAGCGGCTCTCCGACAACATCGGCGCCGCACCAGCGGCGTGGGCTGCCCCACCGCACAGCATCACGCCACACAGCACGCTTGCTCGGCCGCAGCGGTGTCGAGACCCTCGCATCACCCGCACTGTAGCGCTCCCCGCTAAGCTCGGCAGCCATGTCGCTCCGAACCCTTCTCTCGGGCCTCTCCGCTGCGCTGCTCAGCGCCTGCGGCGTCAAGCAGATGCTCCCCGAAGGTCCCGCCCTACAAGGCGAAGAGCTCGGATTCTACGCACCGTTCTCTCCATCGGGCGTGCGCTACACGGGGCCGGCCCGGGT
>JAERSX010000147.1 GCA_016845285.1 Deltaproteobacteria bacterium
ATCCAACTGGCCGTGCGCGCCATCGCCCAGAGCAACCGCCTGAGCAACCTGGTCAAGACCCTGCACCAGCGTGATCGTCAAGCACTGGCGATCCTCGTCCAGTGCGGTGGGCTGGCGCAGAACGAAGAGTTCCACCAGGAGCTCAACCTCTCCCTGGGCGGCAACGAACGCGAGTGGAAGAAGGTCATGGCCACGCTGTGCGAGCGCGGCCTCGTGGCAGCCAGCGAAGAGCGCGACGGCGTCTTCTTCTACCTGGTGCCCAACCCCTTGGTCCCTCACCTCATCGACAGCCTCCAAGAGGACCTGTCGCTGCCGCACTTCGAGGCGGAGGACGTCCGCATCCAAGACGCGCGGCCGTTCCAGCCGCCCTTCGACTTCAGCCTGGTCACGCTGGCCACCTACATCGACCAGCACCCGCCTCGGCTGACGCAGCGCCACGAGATCTTCAAGGTCCACAAAGACGAGATGGACAAGTTCTTCTCGCAGGTGTGGGCACCGGACAGCGAGCTCTTCAGCTTCCACATCGAATTCCTCATGACCCACGGTCTGGTCGAGCTGAAGGGCGACCGCCTGAGCGTGAACCGGGGCGTGGTGGAGGAGTGGCTGCAGCTCGACCCCGAGGACCAGCGGGATCTGGTGTTCGCCAGCCTGGAGAAGCATCAGCCCCTGGCAGAGTGGGTCATCTGGGCCATCCACGACGTGGGGGGCGCCTGGGTTCCGGAGCGCCCGCTACAGGCGGTGTACCGGCGCTGGCGCCGTGGCCGCGAGTGGCGTCTCCGCTTCCACTCCGACTCTTGGACCACGCCGCGAGCCGCTGTGCGCGAGGGCTACACCTTCACGCCGCTGGTCAACACCGGCATGGTCGAGCTGGGGCAGTGGGGGCAGGAGAAGTTCTACCGGCTCACCCCACGGGCGACACGCCTCCTCGCGCCTCCCGAGGACGAGGGCTTCAGCCAGTTCTACCTGACCCCCAACTTCGAGATGATGGCGCCTGCAGGCCTCGCTCCGGTGCTCTTCTTCCGCATCGGCGAGCTGGCCGAGCTCACCTCCTGCGATCGCGCCAACACCTACAAGATCACCGAGGTCAGCATCGAGCAGGCCATGGAGAAGGGCTGGCGCCGCGACGACATCCTCGAGTTCCTACGTGACAACAGCCAGATTGGCTTGCCCGAGAACGTCGAGCAGACCCTCCGCGGCTGGATGGGCCATCACGGTGATGTCGAGTTCCACGACGTCATGCTGTTGACGGTGCACCGCTCCCAGATCCGCAGGCTCGAGACCCACCGGCAGCTCAAGCCCTTCCTGCTACACCGCTTCGTCCCCGGCATGTACGCGGTCGACCGCACCCGCATGCCCGAGCTCGCCAGCATTCTGGCTGAAGTCGGGTTCAGCCCTGCGAACCAGGTTCGGAAGTACCCGGGCGACCCGCAACAGGTCGAGGCCCGAGAGAGGCTGCTCAACCTGGTCAACGAAGCCCGAGAGGCCCGAAGCTACAGCGTGGCCGAGGCACACGCAGCGGACACGCAGCCAGAGACACTCCACCTCGTACCAGGTGCAGGTCAGTCGAGCCGACGTGGCCGCAAGAAGCGGGATGAACTTCCGCCCCGCCGCAGCCCCCGCGAGGTCCGTGATCTCTGTGAGAAGGCGATCAGCACCGGCAAGACCATCGAGGTGCTGTACGTGACCCGCGACCAGAAGCGGAAGTTGTTGAAGCTGGCCCCAGAGCGTCTGGCCGTCAACCAGCGCGGGCAGACTGTGCTCGTGGCGAAGGATCTGGCCCGTAAGGAGCGCCTCTCCTACCAGGTGGTCCAGATCGAGCGCCTGGGCTTCAAGGGCGAGCGCTGATGCGCACCGCCAGGGTCGACCTGGCGGACTGCAGCGCCCTCGTCACCGGAGCCTCGTCGGGCATCGGGCAGGCACTTGTGGCCGAGCTCGTGAGCCGTGGCTGCGGCCGGGTCATCGCCGTGGCGCGCCGGGCTGCCCGACTCCAGGACCTGGTGGATCAGCACGGTCCCGCCGTCGTCCCCTGGCCGGCCGACCTCGAGAATGGGGCCGACATCAAGAGCCTCATCGAGCAGCACCCCAAGGTCGACCTGCTCATCCACAACGCGGGCTTTGGCTGGAGTGGACCCTTCGTCGCCCAGGCGAGCGAAGATCCGGAGCGCTTGCTGCGGATGGTGGACCTCAACTGTCGAGCAGTGGTCGCCCTGACTGCAGCCTACACACCTGGCATGGCCGCGCGAGGCCGAGGCTGGGTGTTGAACGTTGGCTCGGTGGCCGGGATGAAGCCTGCGCCAACCATGGTGGCCTACGGCGCCACCAAGGCCTTCGTGCATTCCTTCAGCGACGCGCTGGGCATCGAGCTCCACAAGGACGGGGTGCGGGTGTGCACCCTGGCGCCAGGGCCGGTGGACACCGAATTCTTCTTCGTGTCCCACCCCGGCCGAGAGGAGCGCCCCATCTCCTTGGTCTTCCGCAAGCCAGCCACCGTTGCCGCAGAGAGCCTGGACGCTCTTTTTGCAGCGCGCTCGTTCCTCATCCCGGGGACCCTCATCCGTCTCGGCGCCCGCAGTGCCGCAGCACTGCCGATGCCCCTCTTCCGCAGGCTGGCGCGCCTGGCGACAGGTCCCATGGACACCTGGCTCGGAGCTGCAGGACAAGACTGACGCACACCGAGGCGAGCGGTTAACTCCTGGCCAGCCCCGCTCACCTATGGGGCGGATCTTCGGAGATCGAGTGAGCACACACGGCGAGGCACACGGCGGCGCCCAGCCAGAGGGGCCGCGTTCCTTCGAGCAAGCCTTCGGCGAGCTGGAAGAGCGTGTTCGGGTCCTCGAAAAGGGTGAGCTCCCTCTCGAGCAAGCCCTCACCCTCTACGAGCAAGGCGTCGAGCTGCAGCGAGAGTGCCAAGAGCTCCTCGACCAAGCAGAGCAGCGCATCGTCGAGCTCAGCGACGGAGTCCAAGCGGTAGAGAATCAGTCGGCCGCTGGGGGACCCCAGACCACCTGACCTCGCCTCGCGCAACGGCCCGCTGCTGTCTTGCCGACAGACTTCGTCCCCCGTCGTATGATGCTTCGCCAAACCTGCCTGCCAGCGGCCTTCACGCCAGCCTGCCCCCACCTGGAGCCCCATGTTCGACAGCGTTGGACAGACCCGCAAGCCGAACCTGCGACGGCAGCTCGGATCCTTCATGGTCTCGATGCTGGTCAACGGTGGACTCGTGGGTGGCGCCATCTGGGCCGGAAACCAGGTCGTCGAGGAAGTCCTCGAGGATGACGAGCCGGTTGAGGTCACCTTCTACGAC
>JAERSX010000148.1 GCA_016845285.1 Deltaproteobacteria bacterium
CCACAGCATCCTCTTCGACTTCGACCTCCTCCTCACGGGCACCGCGGTCTGGACACGCACACCCTGGCTCGCCTTCACCGGCACCTTCGGCAACCTGGACGCCTCCCGGACCAGCCGCGACATGGGGCCGACCGACGAGGAGGGTCTGACCGAGAGCACCGACGACTTCTCCTGGCACAGCTACCGCACGGGCGTCGGCGCCCGGGTGCAGTGGCCCCTCGCCAACGACTGGCTGGTCCCCTACGCCCAGGCCAGCGGCGGCCTCGCCTGGACGCGCACGACCTACGCGACGGAGGACGAGACCGACCAGGAGACCCACTTCGGCCCCATGCTCGCCGGCGCGGCCGGGCTGCAGATCGTCCCCACCTTCGGCTCCTGGCGCCACATCGGCCTCTACGGCCAGGCCGAGCTCATCACCGCACCCGCCCTGACCAACCTCATCGGAGACCGCCACGACCTCGGCGGCTTCAGCGTGGCCCTCGGGCTGCGCGTGGGAGGCTGAAATGATCAGCAACAAGCCCCTCTTCCTCGCACTGCTGGCCGCGCCCTTGCTCGGCGCCGAGTCCTGTGGCTCCGATCTGCTGTCCGACCCCGGCTTCGACATCTGGTGCGGCGAGGAGCTGTGCAGCTGGGAGGTCGAGCAAGGCACCGTCGAGAAGGTGCCCACCTGGCACGAGAGCGACAGCGGCGCGCTCCTCGTGGGCGAGGTCGTGGTGCTGAGCCAGCTCACCGAGACGACCAGCAGCGATGCCGACTGCATCCAATTCTCCCTCATCGCCGACCAGGACGACGACGTGGGCCTGAGCCTGCAGCTCGACTTCTACGACGACGGGGTGACGGACTACAGCCATCCGCTGGTGGCCGACGACTGGCAGCGGGTGGACTACCGCATCACCCCACCCGACTCCTACGACGGCATCCGCTTCCGGGTACAGAAGGTCGGTGCAGGCGATGCCGTCATCGCGCACGTCCGGGCCCAGGACGTGCCAAGCACCGAGTGCACCGATCCGCCCATCGACCTGGGAGAGCTGCCCCACGGCGCGGAGTGCTCGTCCGACAACGACTGCATCGACCACTGCGCGCCGGTGCCGGTGCTGGCGAGCGAGGGCGAGAGCGTGGTGGAGTCCTTCTGCAGCGAGTGCGACTCGGATGCGCACTGCGACGAGGGCGAGACCTGCGCGCTGGTCTGGGGCGACGATCTCTACGGCACGCGCGAGTGCCGCGAGGCGGGCACGAAGTCGCTGGGCGAGGCCTGCGCCGAGCACGCCGAGTGCGCCTCCGCTCTCTGCAATGACTACCAGTGCTCCGAGTGCCACGACTCCCTGGGCTGCGAGGACGGTACCTGTGCACGCGCAGACACGGCGGAGGGAACCGATCTGCTGCCTCACCAGTGTGACCCCGGCGTCGGGGATCGGGAGGCCGGGGCCGACTGCCTGAAGGACGCGGACTGTGCGAGCGGCTCGTGCGAGGCGGGCACCGACCTCAAGATCTGCGATCCCGACGGGCGGAGCTGTCAGACCGACGATGACTGCCCCTGGGCAGAGCTCGGCGGAACCTGCGAGACCGTGGGTCGTAAGGACGGCATCTGTGGCTGAGCAAGCCCTCCCCTTCATGGTTATTTAGTAGGCACTCTGCATTGGACTTCTACCGCCGCTACGGTCCCGCCGTGCTCCGCAAGTGCGAGCGCATGCTGGGGAACCGCCAGGACGCCGAAGACATCGTGCAGAACCTGTTCATCGACCTGATCCGCAAGGGCCGCACAGACGTTGGCCTGGCCTATCTGTACCGCGCCGCGACCACCCGGAGCTTGAACGTGATCCGCAATCGAAAGCGCCGACAAGAGCTCCTCGACCGGCACGGCGAGGCGCTCCGGCCCCGGGGCATGGGCACCGAGGGTGAGGTGGTGACCGCTGAGCTGCTGGCAGAGCTTGCGCGGCAGCTGGACCCGAAGACACTGGAGATCCTCGTGTATGCACACCAGGACCACATGAGTCAGCAGGAGATCTCCTCGCTGTGCGGCCTCAGCCGGAAGACGGTGGGCAAGCGGCTGCAGAGGGCGCGCGTGACCCTCGAGAGCCTGGCCGGAGGTGCGCCATGACCGCGCCGATGCCGAGTGGCTGCGAGGTGAGCTGGCTGCGCATGGAGATGTACCTCCTGGGGGACGGCGGGGAGGCCGAGCGGGACGTGGTCGCCACGCGGCTGCAGGACTGCGCGCACTGTCGACAGATGGCAGCAGAGATTCGCGAAGACACCCGCTCGCTGCCGATGTTGCCCGAGGTACCCGAGCCGTGGTGGCGGCGGCTGGATCTGCGCTGGATGGTGGCCCCGCCCGTGTTGGTCGCGGCGCTGGCGTTGTTCTTCGTGGGGCCGACCGCCGACTTCCCGCCTGCAGAGGTGGCCGTGAAGGGCGGCAACCTCGCCGTCGAGACGGCCATCGCTGCCGACGGACGGGTTCAGGTGAGGGTGACCTGCCCGCCCGGCATCGAAGACCTGGGCATCGTGGTCTTCGAGGGTCGCGAGGTCTTCCGGCCGCTGGAGATGCCGACGTGCGGCAACCGGGTGGTGGCCGGGGCGATGACCGTCGATGAACCCGACGACACCATGGTCTGCGTGGCGGAGGGTGCCGCTGCGGTCGCGCGACCGGCTCAGCTTGGCCCCATGGCAGCCTGCACTCCCCTCCGCTGACGAGCTTCTGACGGACGCGCGCGCCCAGGCTCGGACACCGAGATCGCACAGGGGGCTCATGGTCTGCGCCTCTGAAGCCGTCTCCACCCGGGACACCCCAGCGCCGAGCCGTTCATGTCCCGCCTGCTTCTCCTCACCTTCCTCACCGCAGCCTGCGCCCCAGATCAGCCCGGCCGAGAAGACCGCATCGACCTGAACGGGATCCCCGAGAACGTCGTCGGAAACGACGATGGCGAGGACGTCATCGAGGTGTTCTTCACCCGCCCCGGCACCGAGCCCGGAGGCGAAGAAGATCCCGAGCTGGACGACGCCCTGGTCGCGCTCATCGACGCGAGCACCACCACCCTGGACATCTGCCTCTACGAATTCGATCTGGAGCCGATCATCGAGGCCACCCTCGAAGCCTACGAGCGCGGCGTGGTCATTCGCTTCGCCGGCGACGGCGACGAGCTGAGCGACCTCGGCTACGAGGAGCTCGAGGCCGCCGGCATCGAGATCAGCTACCGCAAGGCCAACGACCGCATCATGCACAACAAGTTCGTGGTCGCCGACGAGCAGGTGGTCTGGACGGGCACGACCAACATCACCCACAACGGCGTGTTCCGGAACAACAACGCCAGCCTGCTCATCGAGAACATCCAGCTCGCCCAGCACTACACCGCCGAGTTCGAGCAGATGTTCGTGGACGGCCACTACGGCCGCAAGAAGCAGGACCTCGGCGAGGATCACGCCGTCGACTTCCGTGGCGACACCCTCGAGTTCTACTTCTCGCCCGAGCATGACCCCATCGACCAGGTGGCGGCCCAGATCGACCAGGCCGAGTACTCGGTCCACTTCCTCATCTTCAGCTTCACCCACTCCGACATCACCGATGCCCTGGAGCGCGCCGTCGCTCGTGGCGTCGAGGTGGTGGGCATCTTCGACGAGAGCCAGGCCTACGGCCGCTACAGCAAGGACGAGTACCTCGCCGAGGCCGGCATCCCCGTCTACATCGACGGAAACGGCAACGCCTCCGGCTTCTCGGGCGGCAAGCTCCACCACAAGACGCTCGTGGTGGACGCAGGCAGCGACGCCACCCCCACCGTCGTCACCGGCTCCTTCAACTGGTCGAAGAACGCCACGAACCACAACGACGAGAACCTGCTGGTGCTCCGCGACCCGGCCCTGGTGAGCCTGTACAGCCAGGAGTTCTGCAGCCTGCTCGACGAGGCCACCCTGCACCCGAACTACCTCGGCCCCGTGCCTCGCCCCTGCAGCGATGCCGAGCAGAAGGTCTTCATCAACGAATTCCTGCCCAACCCC
>JAERSX010000149.1 GCA_016845285.1 Deltaproteobacteria bacterium
AGCCAGTACCCCGTCGAGTCATCGAGATCGGACTCTCTGCTGTAGTCGAGGGCCCAGGTGAGCATGCCCTTGTCGGGGCTGTAGGTGTGGTCGACATAGTATTCGGCACCCAGGGCGCTCATTCCCAGCTTGAAGCGGACGAAGAGGTGCCCGTTCTCTCGCTTGTAGACCTCACACTCCTTGAGCTGGTCGATCCAGTGGGGGTACTTCGCGTACGCCGTGAGGATCGACCAGACCTTCTCCTCGGAGGCCTTGATGTCGAAGATGGCCACACCGCGCCCGCCCGACTCCAGGCGGATCTGTCGGTAGACGGGCTGACCGCCCTGGAGCGTCGCTTCCTCGGCAGCGGTCAGCGTGGTGCGCGCGGGGTTGGTGAACCGGGTGGCCACGCCCTGGTGGCGATGTGGCTTGTTGGGGTCTGCGGCGAGAGAGGCCGGGGACAGGCCCAGGACGAGGGCGAGGAGCAGGTGCACGGTGGCTCCGTGTGGGCGGGGTAGGGCACTAACACCGGGTCAGGAAGCCAACGTCCCCGTCGCCGTGACGCGGGGCATCAGTCGGGTGAGGTCATGGAGGCCGGGTCGAGGAGCCGGTCGAGCTCGGCGGGTGGCAGGGCCGCATGACGCAAGGCGACGGCGCGGACGGTCTCTCCGGTGGCGTGGGCCTCCTTGGAGATCCGAGCAGCCCGGTCGTAGCCGATGTGTGGCGCCAGGGCGGTGCACAGGGCGAGGTTGCGCTCCACCGAGGCGCGGGCATGCTCGGCGTCTGCCTCGAGCGTCGCCACGCAGCGCTCAGCGAAGGCGGTCGATCCCGTGCTGAGGAGCTGGATGCTCTGAAGCAGGTTGTGCGCCATGAGCGGCAGGTAGGTGTTGAGCTCCAGCGTGCCGCCTTGGCCGGCCAGGGTGATGGCTGCGTCGTTGCCGACCACCTGGCAGCACACCTGGGTCAGCATCTCGCACATCACCGGGTTGACCTTGCCAGGCATGATGGAGCTGCCGGGGGCGAGGGGCGCGAGCTTGAGCTCACCCAGACCCGTGCGTGGGCCGCTGCCCAGCCAGCGGATGTCGTTGGCGATCTTCATGAGGCTGCAGGCGATGGTCTTGAGCTGGCCGCTGGCCTCCACCACACCGTCGCGGGCTCCCTGTGCCTCGAAGTGATCGGCGGCTTCGCGGAAGGGCAGGCGTGCCTCGTCGGCGATGCGGCGGATGGCTTCTGCGGGGAAGGCGGCCGGCCGGTTGAGGCCTGTGCCCACGGCTGTGCCCCCGAGGGCGAGCTCGAGAAGTGCATCCCGGGCGGACTCGGCCCGACGAAGGCCGTGGGTCAGCATGGCGGCGTACCCCGCGAACTCCTGGCCCAGCCGCACCGGGGTGGCGTCCATGAGGTGGGTTCGGCCGGACTTGACCACGGGCATGAAGGCCGTCGCCTTGTCGCTCAGCGCGGCATGGAGACGCTCCAGGGCGGGCAGCAGGTCTTCGTGGATGGCCACGGCGGCGGCCACGTGGATGGCGGTGGGGATGACGTCGTTGCTGCTCTGTCCCAGGTTCACGTGATCATTGGGGTGTACCGGGTCTTTGCTGCCCAGCTGGCCCCCCATCATCTCGATGGCGCGGTTCGCGATGACTTCGTTGGCGTTCATGTTGGTGGACGTGCCCGAGCCTGTCTGGAAGATGTCGACGACGAAGTGGTCGTCGAGGCGCCCGTCCATGACCTCCTGAGCGGCGGCGGCGATCCACTCGGCGCGTCCCACGTCCAGCAACTCCAAGATCTCGTTGGTCTCGCAGCAGGAGCGCTTCACCAGGCCGAGGGCCCAGATGAAGCGTCGACCGAAGCGGAGCCCTGAGATGGGGAAGTTGTCGACGGCGCGCTGAGTCTGCGCGCCGTAGTACGCATCGCGTGGGACCTGTACCAGGCCGAGTGAGTCGCGCTCGGCGCGTCGTGCACCGCGTGCCATGGTCACCTCCGGAGCGAGGGGAGCTCCAGAATGGGGCATCCTCGGCTGGGGCTTTAGCCGGCGATGGAAGGTGTCGGGACACGCCGGAGTTCCTGATGCGCGATACGCTTCGAGCCGGAGGACATCGACCGATGCGTGGCCGACTCTGTTTGCTGACCTTGGGCCTGGCTCTGAGCACGGGTGCCTTCGCTGCGCCCGATGACGACACCGGCTCTTCGGAGGAGGGAGATTCCGGCTCGTCCGAGGAAGGCGACTCCGGTGACACCACGTCGGACTCGGGCACCTACGGCTCTGACACCTCCGAAGACGACGATGAAGAGTGGGTGCCCACCTACTCGGCCTCCACCCTCGCTGGTGAAGAGGGTGGATGTGTCACCGCAGCGGCGCTGCCGGGGTTGCTCTGGTTCGGCGTCGTGGCCGGCATCCGGCGGCGCGACCGGGTCGAACCCTAGGGCTCGTTCCGCAGCTTCCAGTCCAGCACGAGGCAGGTCACCGGGCTCGGCAGGTCGTCACCGAGCACCTTCTTCACATCGTCCGCGTCTCCCTGTAGGACCGCGAGACAGGGCAGGACCACGCTCCGCGCCAAGGTGTCGGCGGTGCGCGTGAGGACCCACTCCCCACGGCCCTCGATGCCGTCGAGAACCGCGCTCACCGAGGTGTCGGCGTCGAAGACCGGCCGCGGGTCCTTGGACTCTTCGTAGTCGGCGACCACGAGGTCACCGGCCCAGAACTTGGCGATGCGGGCCACCGCGGAGAACGTGGTCTCGGTGGGCGGCAGGTACTTGGCGTCCGGACCAAGGTGGCGTCGGATGGCGCGCAGCACGCGGCGCTCGCGGTCGCGATCGTCGTCTCCTTCGAGGATGACGCAGTAGTCTTCGCCTGCGCGAATGGGGCGGAAGGACGACTCCACAGGCTCCTCGGGCCAGGTCTTCCCTGCAGCGAGCACGGTCTGCTCGAGCAGCTCTTCGCGGTCCTTGGGTGCATCGAGGGACGCGGACTGACCACGGAAGTAGGCGTCGGGCTGGGCCAGCAAGCCGAAGTGGACGGCCTGCCGGAAGGTGAGGCGCGCTGGGCCGCGGGCACAGACATCGGTGGACTCGGAGTCGACGACCACATCGAACTCGCCTCGTCCGAGCTTGGCATTGGCCGCGATCCAGGTGAGCAGGCCGGCGGTGTCTCGATCCAGGTCCTCCTCGTCGGCCAGCCGCTCCCGCCAGCCTCCGAAGACCTGGGCCTGTCGGTCGGTGGGCTTGATGAGCCACGAGAAGTACTTCTTCTGGCTCAGGATGGTCTGCGCCCGCTCCTTGAACTTCGCGCGCAGCTTCTGGTCCTGCTCCAGGGCTGAGCCCAGGGTGATCGAGCCGGTGATCTTCGCCGCCAGCTCCTCCATCTTGGCACCCTCGACGTCGTCGCCGATGCGCATGGCCAGGTCACGGTCGGCCTGGCAGTCTTCGTACTTGGTGATGGTGGTGCCCAGGGCCTTCTTCTGGCCACTGCTCCGGCAGCTCATGGCGCCGCCGACGATCCATCCACCGAAGATCATGATGCCCAGGAAGACGTTGCGTGGCTGGTAGATGGCACCGGATCGAACGAAGGTGCCGATCTTCTGGACCATCTGCATGGGCCCGAAGACCAGGATCCGTGTCCAGACCTGGCGCTTGGTCTCCACAGCCATCGACTTGGCGCTGAGTCGCCCACGGCCGACGCCCGAGCGGTTCTTGGCCTTGGCTCGCTCGGCCTTGACCTCTTCGGGTAGCTCGTCCATCCGCAGGATGAACTTGGGGCCATCTGGCGTCACCAGCGCGAAGGCATCCCCGGGCCTGACGGCCGTGGGCGTGTAGAGCTGGGTGGAGCGTCGGCCGCCCTGCTTGAAGAGGAAGACCGTGGCGGTCCGCTCGGCTGGTGCCAGGATCAGGTTCTGCTGGCCCTGCCGGATGAGGCGAACGTGCTCGTTGAGCACACCCAGCGACTCCGGCAGCACGATGTGGCACCGGTCACCGTTGCTGCCCAGGCGAACCTCGAGCTGCTCGAACGGACCGAAGCGGGTTCCGCCGAATTCGGGCGAGAGGTCCAGATAGAGGACCAGTTCGTCGTCCACGCTCATGCTCCGGCTCCGCGGCGGATGCTACCAGAGCCAGGGGCGAGCCGGTCGCGCACCGTGCGTGGGTTGCGGCCTGACCGAGGTGATCGTCGAAGAGCCGGTGGTAGGCTGCGACAGCCCGTGTCCCTGGTGCAGAGACCCTCGAAGAGACTGCCGCTCGTGAACATCTTCCTCATCCCCTACACCTGGCTGCGGCACTTCGCGATGGCCCTTTGGTGTGGCGCGGCCGGACTCCTGGCATGGTGGATCGTCCTGACGTTGACCGTTCGGCCGGGTCCCCTGGTTCACATCGTCCCGGCCTGGCCACCAGGCTGGGATGGTCCGCTGCTGTTGGGCTGTATGGCGGGCATGATCGCCATGGCGTCGGTCCTTGGGCAGGGCAACCTCGAGCGGTGGGCGCTGTGGAAGCGGGCCTCGCTCACGCTCATGGCGGGCGGCTTGGCCGTCTTCTTCACCGTCGTCTGGTTCAACCTCTGGCACTTCGTGGAAGCCAACCTCATCTTCTCGGGCGCGGAC
>JAERSX010000150.1 GCA_016845285.1 Deltaproteobacteria bacterium
GGTTCCACCTTAGCGCCAATGGTGGGGGCTGGAGTCGCCCGGTGCGTGGGCCTAGCTGCCAGAGGGCAGAGGGGCGATCTGGGGCAGCGTCAGCTCGAAGCACGCGCCGCCCAGATCGGCCGAGGGGCCGGCGTAGGTCAGCTGGCCCCCGTGGCGCTCGGCGATGCCGCGGGCGATGGCCAGGCCGAGGCCGGTGCCGGCCCGTCCGCTCTCCCGGCCTCTGCTGCTGACGAAGGGCTGGAAGAGCGAGTGGGCGATGGCTTGGGGTACGCCCGGACCATCGTCCTCGACCATGAGGCGCACGGCCTGGTCGGCTTCTGAGACTCGGAGGCGAACCGTGCCGGTGGGGCCGGCGGCCAGCGCGGCGTTCTCGACGAGGATGCCCACCGCTCGGATCAACATGGCCAGATCTGCGTCCAGCGAAGCAGGCGGGCCTTCCACGTGGAGGCGGGTGTCCAGGTCGAGGGCGCGTCGGACCTCGCTGGCGGCGAGCTCGGCGGCGGCGTGCAGCTCGACGGGGCGTCGGTTCAGGGGAGCGGGGCGGCCGTACTCCAGCAGCTCGTCGGCGAAGTGGGAGGCGCGGGCGACCTGGTCTCGGATCTCCTCCAGGGGCTCGGGCGGGGCACCCTGAAGCTCGAGCACCCGCGTGGCAGCTGCGATGACGCCCAGCGGGTTGCGCACCTCGTGGGCCACGGCACCGGCGAGGGTGCCCAGCTCGGCGAGCCGCTCCTGGTGGTCGGCGCGGGCCTCGCTCTCGGCCAGGGCGCGGGCCATGCCGTCGAGGTCGCCCTGGCCGGGGAAGAAGCGTCCCGCGAGACCACCCCGAAGCCAGCCGAGGAGCGGCTGGCTAGCGAGGACCACGAGGAACACGAGCAGGGCGCCGCTGAAGGAGTCCCAGCTGGCGTCGAGGTCGGCGTCGCCGGGACGCAAGAAGACCAGGACCGCGAAGAGGAAGGCCGTCGACAGCATTGCGGCGGCCACCGAGTAGCGAAGGCTGTGCTGGACGAAGCGGCCGAAGGTGGGCAGTCGGCTGGCCTGAACCACCCAGGCCAGCAGCACCAGCGAGGCCAAGGCGAAGTAGAGCCCCACCGGTGATGGGTGGCCGGTGAGCATCTGCAGCACGTTGATGCCGCCGCCGACGGTGCCGAGGATCCCAGCGAGGAGCAGGTAGCTCAGCCGCTCACGGGCGCCGCTCGGGGCCTGTCGCAGCGCGTAGAGAAGGCGCAGCAGGGGCCAGCTCGAGAGCACCGCGCCGGCTCCGAACATCAGGCCGAACCAGGGGCCCGGGTTGCGGCCGGCGTCGCTCAGGAAGAGCCCGGGTCGCCAGATGCCGGCGGCGGTGAAGGCCAGCGCGATGGTCCAGGCCAGCGCGATGGCCAGCCGGCGCAGCCCGGGGACGCGCAGGGATGGCAAGAGGAGGTCGGAGGCATCGAGGTCTTCGAGGACCGCGTGTACGAGGCCGGCGGGCACGAGGAAGCCGGCCATGAGCAGTCGCTCGCCCACGTGGCGGGTGTCGGGACGCACGGTCAGCCAGAGGCTCGTGGCCCAGGCGGCGAGGCCCAGGCAGTAGAGCAGCAGGCCCCAGCGACCCGGGCTCCGCAGACGCACCGCGGCAGCCAGGGCGAGCGCCAGGGCAATGAGCGGCAGCAGGGCTGGGCTGAGGACAGCGTGCACTCTCTCCCTCTAATCGTCCGAATCGTCGCCCTGCGTCTGGCGGCGGAGCGTGGAGACGGGCTCGCCCCGGGGCCCGGCCGACGGGCCCCGGGGTCGTGGCATCCTCTCGCCGTGAGCGAACCGAAGACAGAACTCCCCGCCCCCGCCGCCCGCTGGATGTTCCCTGCGGCGCTGGCCCTCGGCGTGGGGCTGGCCGCCTGGGCCACGGGCTTCGATGGCTCTGCGCCGGGTCGCCACCTCCTGGGCACCCTCAACGACGACGCCCTGCACGCCGTCCATCTCCACGACCAGGTCCACACCGCCCTGGCCGACGGCCGCCTCACCCTCGGTGATCCCGACCAGTTCGTTCCCTTCGGCGATCACACGGCGGGCCACAACGGCGGCAATGTGCTCGAGGCGCTGGTCACCGGCGTGCTCCGCCTCGGGCTTCCCTGGCCCTCGTGGTGGTCGCTGGGTGTGCTCGCCTGGATCCCGCTCAACCTGTTGGCCTTCCTGCCGCTGGGGCGCGCGCTGTGGCCCCGGACGCCCGTCGTCACCCTGGGCCTCGCCGCCGCCTGGTCGATCTACCCCCCCTTTCTCGGTCAGATGGACGCGGGTCGCCTCACGCAGGTGGCCCTCGTGGGTCTGCCCATTGCGGTGCTGGGGCTCCTCCGACTCGTGGAGGATGGTGGTCGAGCGGGGCAGATCCTCACCGCTGTCGGCCTCACGCTGACCGGCCTCGGCTACTGGTTCTACGCGGTCTTCCTGCTCTGGCTGGTGCCCCTGTTCTGGCTCCACGGGGCCCGCCACCGCGGCAGCCTGCGCGCCCACCTCCCGGCCATCTTCCCGCCCTTGCTCCGCGCCGCCGGGCTCACCCTCGCCCTGGTCGGCCCGTTCGTGCTCATCGTGCTCTACGAGCGCTTCGGCCACGGCGCCTCGTATGGGGCATCGCTCAGCGCGGAGGTGGCCTCTCCCGACTTCCGCGACGCCGTGCGCCTCGACGGCGAGCTGTCGGGCCATGTCCGTGGCTGGCTGCCGCTGACCCTCGTCGCCGGCATGCTCCTCGGGCTCTGGCGTGGCCGCCGGCGGGCCCTGTGGCTGGGGGGCGCCCTGGTCTGTGTGGTGTTCGCGCTGGGGCCTGGACAGCACGTGGGTGAGCACCTGTGGCTGCTGCCGAGCTGGCCGGTGTGGCGCTTCGTGCCCGGCATGGACGCCATGAACCACCCGGAGCGCTGGCTGGCGGTCTTCGCCCTCTTCGCCCTGTTGCTGAGCGGTGAGGGCCTCGCACGCCTCGGTCGGGGCGGGCTCGTCGGGGCCCTCGTCGTGCCGGCCGGCGTGGCCTGGGC
>JAERSX010000151.1 GCA_016845285.1 Deltaproteobacteria bacterium
CGTCATCGTCGGCACGGAAGGAGGTGCGGAGGGGCGCGAGGCGGGGGTCGTCGGTGTCGAGGTGCTCGCCGGTGGCCACCCGAACCTGGTGCAGCACGTAGCAGTCGCGGACCACCTCGCTGGCGGCCAGGACGGCGGCGAGCTCCACGGCATCGTCGAAGGCGAAGGTCTCACCGCCCACCGAGAAGCTGCCGCTGGCGTCCACGGGGAGGTCGTTGTCGACAGCGCGGTATCCGCCGATGGCGTCGTAGTGCTCGAAGGCGAAGCCCGGGGGATTGAGCACGTCGTGGCAGGCCGCACACTCCGCGGGCGAGGTGGCCTCCTCCGTTCGCGTGCGGTTGGTGGCCTCGGCCTCTTCGGTGTCGGGCGGGGCCGCGCCCTCCGCGCCCACGGGGGGAGCGCCCAGCTCGGTGCAGGTCAGGCGCTCGAGGACGGTCTTGCCCCGGAGGATCGGGGCCGGATGAACGGCGTAGCTTCCGACGGCGAGCACCGCGGGGAGGCCGAGGATCCCGACACGCTCACCCTCGGGGAAGCGGACGGGCTCGAGGCTGAGGGTGCCGGAGTAGGGCAGCGACGCCGCCACGCCCTCATAGGCCCAGGACACCGAGTCGACTCCGTCTCGACTCTCCACATCGCCGTAGATGGGCTCGGTGTCGGAGCTGGCCCAGCCATCACGGGAGGTCAGCAGGGCGGTCAGGGTGCCGTCTCCCGAGAGCAGGGTCTCCCGCACGAACAGGTCGAACTCCGCCTCCATGGAGTGGCGGACCGGACCCAGGGCCGAGGGCCAGTCGGCGTCTCCGGTGGTGTCGGTCTCGGGGTAGGGATCGAGGCCGTAGAGCGGGCCATAGGCGGAGCGAGCGGGGGAGATGCCCTGGACGGCGTCTGCTCCGAGCCACTGGGCATGGAAGCGGACGAGGGTGTCGCCGGCTCGCTCGTGGGCGAGCATGCGCTGCACCTGTTCCCGCAGACCCGCGTCGGTGCTCAGCTCACCTTCGGCCGCGGCGGCGAACAGGGTCGCGTCGGGCATGGTGTCCCAGAGGAAGTAGCTGAGGCGGCTCGCGACCTCCATGTCGGACAGGGGCACGCTCGCCCCGTCGGCAGGCGCGTCGGCCACCCCACCCTCGAGGCGGAAGAGGAACTGGGGCGCCTGCAGCACGGCCGCCAGGGTGATCACGACGGCCTCATCGGGCTCTCCCTCGGCCCACTGGTCGGCCCAGAGCCGCAGGAGCTGATCGTGCTCGGAGGGCTGGAGGGGACGCCGCCAGGCCCGCTGGGCGAAGCGCTCCACGCTGCTCCAGCCACAGGCCATCTGGGCCTCGGCCTCCAGCGAGTCCCAGTCCTCACAGACCCAGAACGCCTTGGAGACCAGGGCAAAGGAGGCGTAGTGCACGGCGGCCTTCTGCAGCTCCTCCACCTGGTAGGCCGTAGGCTCCTGGCCGTCGGCCATGCCGTCGAAGCCGTCCACACCGGCCTCTTCGGGAAAGGGCCAGGGCCACGGGTCCGGCGCCGCCGAGCTCGTGCCGAAGATGCTGCTGCGCTCGTCCAGGCCGGGGTTGAGGCGGGACGCGATCTCGGGAGCCGCGGGCCACTCGTCGGGATCGGCGGGGAAGCCCAGCAGGTCGCGGTAGCTGTTGTTCAGCTCGGTCGGGCTCAGGGCCAACAGGGCCGCCTCTGGGGAGGCGGGCTCCTGGGCGCAGCTCACCGTGAGCAGAGCGACGAGAAGGGGTGGGCGCATGAGTCCTCGCATGAGTCACACCATATGAGCCCTGACCACCACAGGGAGGGCAACAAAAGTGCGGGTGACGCTCTGACCACCGAGACCACCCTTCCGTCGACCGCTCTCAGGAGCCGCCAGGGATCTGCCGCCACTCGCAGCCCGGGGTGTCCTGCGGCCCTTCGTCCGCGCAGTCGAGCAGCGCCTGGAAGTCGTCCGCCAGGCTGCCCGGATCCGTGGGCGGCATGTGCTCGTTGGCGTCGTAGGTGGGGCCACCGTCGAAGCTGAAGCTCCTCGGGTCCGAGAAGCGGTGGCAGCCCACACAGCCATTTCCGTCGATGTGCAGGGTGCGCAGGGAGTCTTGGGTGCCTTCGTAGGCATCACCCACCAGGTAGTAGAGGTTGTCGGTCCCACCCACCTGGGGAATGGTGGGCTGGGACGGATCCTCGGGCAGGCGCGCCCCGTCGATGTAGGGCGTGTGCACATAGGGATCGGCCAGGTGGCAGCTCCAGCAGGCCTGCATGGCCACCTCTCCGGGCGCCTTCCACACCGTCTCGTAGTCGGCATCGCTCGGAGACGGGACCGGGCCCACCACGAGGCCGTCCTCGATGGACAGGGACTCGGTGAGCTCGGTCACGTCCCACTCGGTCTCGAAGAAGCACGTGGCGCCTGACTCGGTGTTGTGGCCGATGAGCTGGACGATGCCGTCGTACTTGCGACACAGGTAGGCCCAGACCACCTCGTCGTTCGGCTCGCCCGAAGACGTGGTGCCCTCGATCCGCCCCACGCGGGTCCCGGCGTTGCAGTCGCCCTCGGCGATGGAGGGCGCGTCGCAATTGGAGCCCGACTGGTCCTCGGAGACCTCGACGCCGTCGACGGTGATGGGCACCACCACGCCGTCCGAACAGTCGAAGCCAGGCACGGGGCCGAGGGCCTCCTCGCACTCTTCGGCGTAGTCGAGGGCGCTTCCACCGCCGCCCCCGTAGTCGTCGTCGTCGTCGTCGTCGTCGTCGTCGTCGTCGTCGTCGTCGTACCCACCGGGCGTGGCGCCCAGCTCGATGGCTGCGAGGGTCTCGGCCTCACAGGGAAAGGACAGCTGCAGCCAGGACTCGAACATGCCGCAGTCCGCACCCTCGCAGTCCCAGCTCTCCACCGTCTCCATGGTCCCCGCCTCCACAGAGTCGAAGCTCCCGCGGAGGGTCCGGATCCGCTCGAGCACGGCCTGCTCTCCGTCCTCGCTCAGGTCGAGGATCTGGGCCTGTCGGTCGCAGCTGAAGTCCTGATCGGACAGGGTGCAGGAGAAGACCGTGTCCTCCTCCGAGAAGGTGAACCCGCCGTCGGTCAGGTCGAGCTGCAAGGCCTCGGCGACCACCTCGTCCTCCTCGTCGCCCAGCAACAGCCACCCGCACTCGGAGCTCACCACGGTGGGGGTCCCCTGACCCCAGAGGCCTTCCCCAGGAGCGAAGGTCCCGTCTTGGCCGGACTTGCCGCAGCCGACCACCAGCAACAGGATCGACGAGCACACACGATGCAAGGGGCTCTCCTCTCGGGTCGAGGCTGTACCCTACACCTTCTTCCTCACGTCGGAACTTCTCGTACCCGGGCGAGGGTACCTCCGTCAGCCAAGACGAGCGCCTCCGAGGGCTCGCCGGCCTGTGGCGCCACGAGGAGACCCAGCAACCGTGAGGGTCGTGGAGGCCCCGAGCCGTGAGCGGATCGCTACGGCTCCCAGTCCTTTTTCATCTGCACGACACATGCATCGGCGGCCGCCGCATCTTTCGCAGCCTCGACACACCTGGTGGCCTCTTCGATGGGGCCGTCGAGGTCCAGCCCGCTGACGCCCACCATCGGCCCCCACTTGTCTGGATCTTCGCGGTCGATGTACACGATGAAGCCGGCCAGGCATGCCTGGGCCGCCACCAACCGGGGGTCGGGACAGCCCACACCTCC
>JAERSX010000152.1 GCA_016845285.1 Deltaproteobacteria bacterium
CGCTGATCATCTCCTCGCTTCCCTGCTGGAGGCCGGAGCTGCTGCCCATGTAGAGGTAGACGGCGCCGCTCAGCCACTCGTCGGTGCTGTCGTAGAATGAGGAGGCCACGAGGTCGGAGTAGCCGTCGCCGTCGAGGTCGCCGGCGGCGAGGTTGGAGCCGAAGTAGCTGGCGTCCGCGCCTCCCGCGACCGTCAGGGTGAGATCGGGACTGCTGCCCACGCCGGTGGCCGAGCCGTAGTGCAGGGACACGTGTCCGGAGTATGCGGACTCGGCGCCCTCGGTCTGGCTGCCGATGGCCAGGTCGTCGAGGCCGTCCCCGTCGAAGTCCCCGCTGCTGCTCAGCCCGATAAAGGTCCACCACGAGGTCGTCGAGGAGATGGGGTTCTGCTCGATTCGCTGCTCGGTGGCGGTGGCGAGGCCCGTCGTGGAACCCAGGTAGACGTAGACGGCGGCGCTGAGCCCCCCGTCCGAGACGTTGGCGGGTATGGCGGACACCACGACGTCGTCGTAGCCGTCGCCGTTGAGGTCGCCGTCTGCGTCGACCTCGAAGCCGAAGCCCGTGCCACGCTCCCAGTCGGATGCGACCACGACGTGGGCCTGATCCTCGTGCAGGCCCGAGGACGAACCGTAGTAGAGGTAGATGCCGCCGCCCTGGGGAACGCCGTCGTTGGACCGGTACGGGGCGCCGGCGACGAGGTCGTCGTAGCCATCGCCGTTCACGTCCCCGGCGGACATACTGACGCCGAGCTTGGGAGCGCCGGACCAGTCTTGCGGTTGGAGCTTGGTGTCGTGACTGGCGTCGAACCCCGTGGTGGACCCGAGGTAGATGTAGACGGCACCCTTGTTGTCGTCGCTGCCGATCTTCTCATATGGAGCACTGACAGCGAGATCGTGGAAGCCGTCGCCGTCGAAGTCGCCGCCCAGAGTCGTCTCGCCGCCGAAATGGAGGTTGTAGTCGGCGTCGTCGCTGTACACCATCATCTCGCTGTCGCTGTCGATCCCCGTCGACGTGCCCAGGTATGCGTAGGCCGGGGGGTGGTTCCCGGAACCGGGGGCGCCTGCGGCCAGGTCGTCGAGGCCGTCTCCGTCGAGGTCGCCAGCGATGGAAACCCCCATGCCGAAAACGGCGTCTTCATGTCGCGTGTTCGGGGTGATGAGCTGGAAGCTCGCGTCGGCATCGGGAGCCGGGCCGTCGGGCACCGCTTCGCGTGAGGGGCTGTGGCCGGAGGACGACGGGTGCGCGGACCTCGCGTCCTCTGCGGTCGGTGCGATGCAGCCGACGAGCGTGACGAGCGACAGGAGCGGTGACGAGACACGCATGGTTGAAACCTCTCAGGTTACTGTGGTGCAAATCTCCAGGGTGTCGCAACCTGCATCCTCTCGGCGTGACCTCGGCAGCTCCACCGCACCGGCACTGTCCATATTCGGGGGTTCGTCGCCGAGAGGTGCTCGCTCGAAACCGCCAATGCCGCCGATTCGCCTTGGATGGCCTGGGACACCTTGGGACGCCCTGGGACACTGGGATTCCCCGTGTGTGCCGTACTTGAGGACTGTCCCCTGAGGCTGTTGTGCCTCCCTATCCAAGACCATCTGGAGAAGTCATGCGCGGATCTGCTCAGCGTTTCCTGTCGGCCTTCCTGATCCTCGGAGGGCTGGGTGCGCCCTCTCTCGCCAGCGCGGAGGAGGTGAAGGCCAAGATCGGCATTCAGCTCGAGTCCGAGAAGACCTGGGTCACGGAACAGGTCTCCGTGAGCCTGTACACGTCCAAGGGAAAGGGCTTGGCCACCTGCACGAGTGGCAAGACAGTGGACGTGGTCAAGGGTTGGGTGCAGTTCAGCTGTGTGCTCGACGCGCATGTCGACCCCTACGATGTTGTCTGGGTCGAGCTGCTCTCCGAGGAGATCTTCGAGGTCGCGAAGATCGACTACCTGGGAGACGGTGTGTCGGAGCTGCTCTCCGATGCCGAGTGGTCGGTGGGGCTGCTCGCCATTGATCTCGGCGACGAGGAGCCCGATTGGCGTGAGGATGGCCTCGACCGGTGGCTGTCAGCGGCCCTGCCCGATGATGAGGGTACTTGGGGGCTGTAGACGTTGGAGCCATTCCATGGGGGTGATGGCGAGCTGGGTCAGGACCGCTGGGAGGGGGTCCCAGACGCCCAAGGAGGCGGCCAAGGACCCGCGGGCTGTCCCGAGCGCCATCCTCCGCCGCCCGGGCGTCCGTCCGTATCGAACCTGAACGCCCGTAATCACTGGATGTGGCGGCGGGCGATGGGAGTCGAACCCACCGAACCACGCCTCTCAACGCGTCCCACTGGCTTTGAAGGCCAGGGCCAGCACCGGCCAAGCAACGCCCGCCACGGCTCCAGTACCATGATCGAGCACCGGGTGCGAAGGCCTGCTCCAGAGTGCGGTGTGACACGACGAGACTGTCATGTCGTGGAAATATCTGTATCGAGGCTCATGTAAGGGTGTGAAAGTTCCGATACCGGAAGAATCTCTTAGCTGTCAGATGAGAGACAGACATGCAAGCGTCCACGCGTTCCATGATCGGGCTCCAGGCCCCTGGCGGCCTTGTGTTTGGCCAGGTGATGAAGGTGAGCCCCCGCCTCCTCATCATCCATCTCGAGGGTCCCCTGCAGGTGGGAGCTTCCATTCCTTGGAGGATGGAGCTCTCTGGTCACCCCCACACGGTCATGGGGCGGTTGTTGGTCCGGCGAGTCGAGCGCCCCGTGAACCGATCCGTGTACGCGGTACACGCCGAGATCACCGACATGGCTGGTGGCGACCGTCCCATCTTCCGACGCTGGCTTCGCGAGCGCGGTGAGGGCGGCACCACCCGTGTCTACGACTCCGACATCAGCCATCTGTCCACGCCGGTGCATCCCGAACCCCACGGCCACCGGTCGGCGGTGACCTCGGCCAGCAGCAACCTCGAGGCTCGGGTGGGCGCGCTCGGTCGCATCGACCGTCGCCGTGAGCGGGTGCGTCGGGCCCTTGGCAAGGAGGAGGTCTCCGACGCCTTCGGGCTGCAGAGTGAGGTCCGCTCCAGTGTGCGTGAGACCCGTTCGGCGCGTCAGGCGCTCCGCTCGGCGCTCCGCCAAGGGCTCAACCGGCCTCCTGGCCGCACACGCCTCGGCGCTACGGCCTCCGAGGCCCCCCAGCGCCCCCCCTTGGCCCCGGCGCCTGGCGAACAGGGGCGTCCCGCCG
>JAERSX010000153.1 GCA_016845285.1 Deltaproteobacteria bacterium
TTGAGGTGTCCACCGACGCCCTCGAGGGCGAGGGTGGTCGCGACGGCATTGCCCACCGAGAGCCCGACCACGCCGATGGTCAGGCCAGCGAGACGTCGTTGCTCCTCGGCGTTGATCTTGTAGCGGTTGCGCGCCAGGCGAAGCTCTGCGTAGAGCCCGGGCTCCAGGATGTGCACGAGCTGGCCCGACCACGGGTAGTAGACCCAGCGGGAGCACCTGCGGTCGGCCTGCAGGCGCGCCACCCGCCTGGCTCGTTCCTCTGGACCTGCCAGGCGTCGGGGATCTCGGACCCCCACCAAGGCGTTCAGCTGCTTGTCGACAAGGTCGACCTCCGCCCAGACACCACCTGAGTTGCGCAGGTCTCGGAGCCCGTCGTCGGATGCCTCGAACACGACGGGGGCGGCCGACCCTGTTCGCTTGGCTCTCGTCATCGACCTGCCTCCCAGGCAACCGCAGACAGCATGTATCGCCAGGAGCCGGTGGGCTGTAGTCTCGGTGAGAGGCTGGGGGAGTCGCAGCTGATGGCTGGGCCATACGGCGCGTGAGTGGTTGTTACAGTTATGTTTTCGTCTGATATCTGGGTGGTGTGGGCGCCCGTCATCGGCTCTCGCTGTGTGGCGCCTGCCCGTCTTGAAGGGCTCCTGGACGTGGGATACCGTCGCCGGACTGGGCGGACTCGGCCCCACCGTGCCGACGCGCGAGACCAAGGGAATGAATTTGATCACCTTCTTGCACGGCCTGGAGAGCCCAGTCGACGATGACCGGATCCCCATCGGCGCAAAGGTGAGCTGGCTGCGTGAGCGGTACCCGGACGTGCGAGGGCCGGCCCTGGACTCACGCGCGGCCATCGCCCTCAGAGACCACTGCCTCGAGACGGGGGCCGACTGGTTCGACGACTCGAACAGACTTGAAGCGGCGTTCTCCACGCCCATGGAGCGGGCCCGAGACGCCATCGACGCCGACACCGAGCTGGTCATCGGGTCGTCGTTTGGGGGGGCCGTGCTCCTGCGGCTCATCTGTGAGGGACACTGGCGGGGCCCGTCCCTCTTCCTGGCCGGTGCGGGCGTGAAGCTCACCCGGCACACTTCGCTTCCCACGGGCCACCGGGCCCTGTTTATCCACGGTCGTCACGACGACGTGGTGCCCCTCGATGACTCCCGAGTCCTGGCCCGTTCCTGTGGAGCCCCGCTCTGGGTGGTCGAAGACACGCACCGGCTGGCTGGGATCCTGGAGGACGGAACCCTGGAGGCAGCGATCACCCTCGCAGGAGCCTGGTGCCGGCGATGAGCACGCCTCGGCGGACGCATCCCGGGGGCGATAGAGTCGGTGTGTGCTGCCCCCCTGACCCGAGGTTGCCATTTCGTCGTTGACCCTGGCAGACGGCCGCTACCAGCTCGAGCGGTCGCTGGGGGAGGGCGGCTCCGCCAACGTCTGGCAAGCGACCGACACGGTGCTGGGCGTGCCACGGGCCATCAAGCTCCTCACCGGGGCTTCGGGCCAGCGGATGCAGCTGCGCGGCCGCCTGCAGAGTGAGGCGCGCGCCATGGCCCGCCTGTCCCACCATCCCCACATCCTCCGCATCTACGACATCGGTCGGGATGGTGAGCACGACTACGTGGTGATGGAGCTCGCGACGGGCGGCAGCCTGGCCGATCGCCTCGAGGAGCTCGGGCCCATGTCGCCCGCCGAGGCCATCGCCCACACGCTGCAGGTCCTCGCCGCCCTGGCTGCGGCCCATGCCGAGGGCATCGTGCACCGTGACGTGAAGCCCCACAACGTGCTCCTCGATGCGAAGGAGCGGGTGCTCCTGGCGGACTTCGGGATCGCCAAGCTGCACGAGGAGGAGCTGCGCACCACCCGCACAGGCACCGCCATGGGTTCCTTGGCCTTCATGGCACCGGAGCAGCGCCTGGACGCCCGCTCCGTGGGTCCAGCGGCGGACCTCTACGCGGTGGGCACCATGCTCTACAACCTGCTCACCAGCGAGAACCCCATCGACCTCTTCACGGCTCGACCCGACTCCAGTCGCTGGGATGGTGTTCCCCAGGCGCTCCGCACCGTCCTGTACGTCGCCACCGCCCTCGAGCCGGCCGATCGGCACCCTGATGCGCGCACCATGGCCCTCCAGCTCATCGAGGCCCACAAGGCCCTCGCGCTACGTGGCCCCCTCTCGGTGTCCCCGGACGACGACAGCCACTTCCCCACGTCGAAGCATGCCCCCCCGGCCGACGCACCTGTCAGCAGAGCGGCTCGGGGAGCCATCACCTTCTTCGAGGAGGGAGCCTTCCCCCGTAGCGAGCCGACGTTGGACGTGGTCGCAGCCGACCCGCCCCTGGACGAGGTGGAAGCCAGCCGGGCCTTCTGGGAGTCCCAGACACTCCATGGGATCGAGAGCGGCACTCCCGCTGCTCTGGAGAGTGTCGCCGAGACACCGGTGCCCGTACGCGCCATCAGCGGGCGGCGCCGCCACCGGCTGTGGTGGGGGCTGATGATCCTGCTCGTCGCCGGCCTCGTGGGCGTCGTGGGCGTCGTGGGCGTCGG
>JAERSX010000154.1 GCA_016845285.1 Deltaproteobacteria bacterium
TGGTACGCCTGGGTTGATCATGGCTGGCAGGCCCACTTGCTCCATGCTCTCGGTCTCGTGCCCATGGTGCTCTTCACGGTGGGATGGGGCACCCAGACCATGGCCTGGCTCTCGCTCCTGGTGCAGGTCTTCGTGCACCACCGCATGCCATGGATCCAGCACGGAGGCGACCGGCTGCTGCGGCTCTGGACGCTGTATATGGCGCTGGTGCCGTGTGGAGCTGCGCTCTCACTCGATGCCCGCAGGAGGGGCAATACCCACCGCCTCCCTCCCCCTGTCTCTCGCGTGGCCCACCGTCTCATTCAGGCACAGCTCTGCCTGGTCTACGCGGTCACGGCCTGGGAAAAGTTGAAGGGCCGCCAGTGGATGGACGGCACGGCGCTCTACTACGCCATCGCCTCTCCCCACTTCCAGCGGATACCGGCCCTCTCCGAGGCTGTCATCCAGAACGGCATCGGGCAGGTCTTGCTGGCCTTGGGCACCTGGATGACCCTCGCCTGGGAGGTGCTCTTTGTGCCGCTCGTGTTGTTCCGAAAGACGCGCCCAGTCGTGCTTGTGTTGGGGGTCGCGGTACACGCCGGTATCTTCCTCCTCATGACCGTGGGAAGCTTCAGCCCGGCCTCGCTTTGGGCCTACCTCTCTTTCGTCGATGACCGCGCCCTGGGAGCCCGCGTACGCGGGTGGCTACAGGGACCTGTTGCAGAGACCGCAAATTGACCCCGTTGATCAGTCTCTTGCTCGGGTCGGCACTCGCCAGCGAGGTGATCATCACGCCGTTCACGGAGGCCCCCGGCCCCTTGACCTGGCAGTCCAGGTCCTGGGGTATGCACACGAGCGCTGATGTGGCGAACCTGTTGCATGTGGCCACGACCAGATCGCTGATGAGGGGCGCCTCAGCGCTCTTTCCGGACAACCCGGACCTGGCTCGGGGCATGGGGCTCGGCTGGGTGTATTCGAGCTCCGTCTTGCTCATCTTCAGCGATGCATGGGCCCACGAGGAGTGGCACCGGGCGGTGTTGAGCCAGGCCGACGTGGGCAGCCACAACGGGGTGTGGCATCCGAGCTCTTGGGTGGACGGGCTGATTCCGGTCTTCGGCGTCTCGGACGACGACCTCGCCGCGTTGGGCGACGACGATCCAGCCCTCAGCGCCTGGCTCGCAGCCTCCGGTGAGGCCTTGGCGCACCACCAGTCCGAGCGCGTCCGCTGGGAGCGCCTCGGCGAGCCTCTTGGAGAGGGCATGGTCGGGCTCGCGCGGGATGCACAAGCCCCCGAGCTGCAGGTGAGCTGGGCCACGGGCCTCGCCTACCTGCTCCGGTGTCGCAGCCCGTCCAGCGTGACGCTGACGGAGCGGCTGGAGTCGCTACAGGGTGACATCCTCGAGCGTGACTTCACGGGCCTCGACTGCTCGGCATGGGCCTATGAGCTCACCACGCCCGATGAGTCGTACAACGATCGCGGTGTACACCCGAGCGGTGTGGGCGTGGATCGGTACCGACACGTCGACGACCTCGACGAAGACGGGCGCGCTCTCCTCGGCCAAGCTTTAGGCCTGCATCTGACGGGACTCTTGGACCCTGGACTCTGGGGCATCCGAGGCTTCGGTGATTCCTCGACACGATGGCTGGTGGCCCCCAGTGGAGAGATGACCCCTCACGGCACCATGCTCCATCTTCGAGTCGCTCGTGACACTGAGCGCGCCGATGTCCTCATGGACCTGGAGCAACACTTTGCTGGAGGAGGGTGGCGTCCCGGGCTCCAGGTGGCCGCGCGTCGCGTGCCGCTGGTCGACGGGACCACCGCCTTTGGTGAGGGTGGCTTGCGCCTGCAGCCCCAGGGGCTTCGATGGGATGCCCAGGCGAGCGAGCTGGGCGCCTGGCTGCAGCTGGGTGTGCGCCAACGCATCTCCCAGGAGTGGCACGTCGAGGGTGCCGCCGGGGGGCGGAACCGCGTGTGGATCCGGTCCCTCCCAGGTCTCGAAGGCGGCATGTACGGCCGACTATCGCTTGTCTGGCGGCCCGACTGAGGAGTGGGATTATCGGAACGGCCGAGCACCGTGCGAACATGGCCGACTCGGAGGTCCTCTGGCACTGGAGATCCCCCTACCGCTGCTCTTGGGCTTCGTGCTTGGAGGGGTGACGGCCGTGGTGGTGGTGAGCTTGGCGTTGGGCCAAGCGGCTGAAGCTCGCCTCGACGAGGCGGCTGCGCGAGACGCCTTTGCTGTCGACCATCCCGACTCTGTGGTTCTCTCCGTCACGGTGGGCACGGACGGACGTGCCGCCCTGCTCCAGCTCGAGGACGGGGCGGTGGGGACGGTCTTCGTGCTTGGGGACCGCTTCGTCACCAGGCGGCTCACGGCGTCTCTCACGGCTGGCTGGAGCGCTGAGCGGGGGCTCCAGCTGCACGCGGCGGATCCGAAGGCTCCGCGCCTGCTGGTGCCCCTTGATGCAGACGTCGGGCTGCAGTGGGTGAGCCGACTCGCCAAGCTGGGGGCCTGAGTGGCCGCCCCCGACCTGCCGGACCTCGTGAACCTCGCGGTGCCCTTCTTCATCGCGACCATACTCCTCGAGCTGGTGTGGGGACACTTCCGGGGGACGGCCCGCTACGAGACACGAGACACGCTCGCCAGCCTGGTCATGGGGGGCGGAAACCTCGTCGAGGGCATGGTGATCGGCTTGGTGGCGGTGTGGACCTACGACGCCGTCTACGTCGTCGCGCCGCTGCCCTTCGGTGAGCAGGCCTGGGGCTGGCACCCCCTGATCTTCATCGCGTGTTTCGTGGCCGACGACCTGCGCTACTACTGGTTCCACCGTTGGTCACACGAGATCCGCTGGTTCTGGGCAAGCCACGTCAACCACCACAGCAGCCAGCACTACAACCTGTCGACGGCTCTCCGTCAGACCTGGACCTCCAACCTCACGGGCGCCTTCCTGATGAGGGTGCCCCTCGTGCTCGTGGGCTTCGATCCCCTCATGGTCTTCTTCAGTGGGAGCATCAACCTCGTCTATCAGTACTGGATCCACACAGAGCTGATCGGGCGCATGCCGCGCTGGTTCGAGGCGGTGATGAACACGCCGTCCCATCATCGCGTGCACCACGCCACCAACCCGCGCTACCTCGACGCCAATTATGCGGGCACCTTCATCATCTGGGACAAGCTCTTCGGGACCTTCGTGCCCGAGCAGCCACTGGCGGACCGTCCCCGCTATGGAATCGTGGGCAACCTGCTCACCTTCAACCCCCTGCGCATTTGTTTCCACGAGTGGCAGAGCATGATTCGGGACGCCACCCGCCGCGGCCTCACCCCGAGGCAGCGTCTGGGCTACCTGTTCGGGCCGCCCGGCTGGAGTCACGACAACAGCCGGCGGACCAGCGCAGAGCTCAAGGCCGCCTATGTGGCCCGACATCCTGAACAGGCCGGTGAACCCGGCCTCTCCTGAGGACCGCATGCACCCTCTCGCCCTGTTGCTCGCCGGAGCCTGTGCCCCGGAGCCGGCTCCGGTGCCGGTGTCGGAGCCTCCCGTTCCCAGCCCGGTGTTCACGGAGGTGAGC
>JAERSX010000155.1 GCA_016845285.1 Deltaproteobacteria bacterium
CCCTGTTCCTCCTCACCGGCTGCAGTGAGTCCGATCACGACCACGGCCATGATCACGCCCACGGCGAAGAGCACGGTCACGAGGCTCCGGCCGCGGACGCCCCTGCCGCGGAAGCCGCCCCTGCCGCCGAGGCCACCCCGCCGACGGCCGTAGCGGCTCCCGAGACCGTCCACCTGGGCCCCTGGATGGCCCAGCTCGCCCTCACCGAGAGCGGCCTGAAACTCACGGCGACCGATGCGGAGGGTGCCGCCGTGGCCGCCACCGGCGAGGTCCGCGTGGTGCTCAGTCCCACGGGGAAGGAGGAGCAGCGCGTGGTGCTCACGGCTGTGGACGGCGCCTGGACGGGGGCCGCCACGGGGCTGGATGCACCTGGCTACGTGGCCGTGATCAGCGCGGAGATCGACGGGAACAAGGAGACCGCGCGGGTGAGCTGGGGTGAGGTGCCCGAGGTGGAGGCCGCCCCCGAGCAGGAAGAGGCCCACGGCCACGACGGGACCGCACACGGAGACGACCAGGATCACGGCCACGGGCACTGAGGAGTGTGTGATGTCGAGGATGACCGAGAGGGGTGAGCCCCCCGAGGACCTCCTCGAGGGGCGCATGGGCCGGCCCCAGCGTCACCGCCTCCTCCAGGGCTACCCGGCGGTGCCGTTGATGCGTCCGGCTGCTCCTGGCACCTGGCCTGGGCGTGCGCGGCTGGCCGACGGGGCCTTGCAGGACGTGAGTCGCGCCCTGGCTCTCCGGATCCCCGCCAGGCGTGACGAGGTCGCCGACGAGCCTCCATGGATGGCCCTCGATGCCACCAGGCCCCTGATCATCGGCGTCATCCCCCACACCCAGTGCGTGCCCAGTGTGCGCGGCTGTGGCTTCTGCACCTTTCCGCACGATGCCCCCGACAAGCGCGAGCGCGAGGTGGTGATCGAGGGCGTGTGCGCGGAGATCGCGCGGGTGGCCGCGCTGAACGATGACGCCCTGCGGGGCCGCGAGGTCCGGGCCGTCTACTTCGGAGGTGGCACCGCCAACCTGGCCTCCGTGGGCGATGTCAGGCACATCTTCGGTGCCCTGGCCGAGCACGTCGACCTCTCCCAGGCCGAGGTCACCCTGGAGGGGGTTCCCTCGCTGTTCCGGACCCGGCTCTCGGCGCACCTGCGGGGTCTGGCCCGCCTCGAGGCACGGCACAAGCGCATCAGCATGGGCATCCAGACCTTCGAGCCGGCGGCCATCCAGCGCATGGGCCGCGCGGCCTTCGGCGACCACGCGGTGGTGTGCAAGGTGGTGCGCCGCGCCCACGGGCTGGGGCTCACGACATCGGGCGACCTCCTCCTCAACCTGCCCGGCCAGACCACGGCGCAGATGCTCGATGATGTCGACAAGGCCATCGAGTCGGGCCTCGATCAGATCTGCCTCTACAACCTCGTGCTGTACGCGGGCCTCGGCACCCTGTGGTCCGAAGATCCCGAGGTGCTGGCGGCGATGCGCACCAACGCCGAGGCCCTCGATGGCTGGCTCCGGACGCGAGAGCGCCTGCTGGCCGCCGGGTTCGTGCAGACCACCCTCACCAACTTCGAGCGGGCCGAGGTCCACGCCTCGGAGCGGCGCTTCGTCTACGAGGAGGCCAGCTTCACCCCCGAGACGTACGACGCCCTCGGCTTCGGTCCCCTGGCCATCTCCACCTTCCTCGACTTCGGGAGCGGCCGCGGCGTCAAGCTCATGCGCCGGAAGCGGATCCACGCCGTGCCCTGGTCTGGCGGAGATCTGTACTTCCCCTACGACGCCGCGGACCTGCGCCTGCTCTTCCTCACGCGCACCTTGGCGCGCACCCGGCTGGAGCGGGCCACCTACCTGCGCCTCTTCGGGGCCGATGTGCTCGATGAATTCGGGGAGATCTTCGCAGCGTCGACAGCGGCTGGCCTCACGACCGTCGAGGGCGACCGCATCGAGCTGACGCCGGAGGGGATGTTCTTCTCGGACGCCCTGGTGGGCCTGTTGGCCGCGTCGAGAGCGGAAGCCCTTCGCGCCGAGGCGGCCGGCGTGCGCACCCGCGATCTCCATGCCGCCACCGTCGACCGGAGCGCCCAGGTCTACCGGGGCATGGGCTAGGCCGTCTCAGCCGAGCATCTTCCGGAAGTGGAAGAAGACGATGTCCATGCGCTCCCGCAGGTAGAAGCGATGGGCTGCGTGGCGCTGGACCCCGGAGTCGAGGTGGAGGCTGGTGCAGCCGCGCGCGCGGCCGTAGTCGCCGATCCAGTCCAGCAGGGCTCGGCCGTGGCCCTTGGAGCGGGTGTCGGCGTCGGTGACCAGGTCGTCGATGTAGACGTACGAGCCCAGGGCGAGGGCCGTGGCCAGCCGGAAGCCCGCCGCGGCGACCACGCGGTCCCCCTCGAAGACAGCGGCCACAGCGTAGTTGTCGTTCGCACGCTGGTGGGCCACCTGGGCGAGGTAGCCCGCCTCGGTGAGATGGGTGCGGAGCTGCACCATCACGGGGAAGGTGGCGCGGAGCTCTTCGTCGGTCTCCACGAGCTTGATGGTGGTCATGGTGGCTCCGGGTCGATGTGCCCATCGTTGGTGGTCCGCGAGGCCGAGGGGGTCCTCCCCACCCTCACGGACAGTCGATTCCCGTCAGGTGGTCGGGGTCCCAGGGCGAGCGGAGGCTCTCGTTGCCTTGCTTCGCGGGGTCTCCTTGGCAGGTGGCGCAGGCCTCACCGGGCACATCTCCGGCGAGGCCGACCTCCACGTACAGCAGCTGGCTGCTCGACCAGCCGTGCTGCTCCACCTCGAGGAACTCGATGACAGCGGGACTGCTGTCGAGGATTCGGCGTCCGGCGTACGCGGCGGTCTCGTAGGTCGCGTTGGGTCCGCCGTCTTCGGCGTAGACCACCACGCAGCGTTCGTTGACGGGGTTGGTGACGCGCAGCGTCGTGCCACAGTGGAAGCGCTGGGCGCCGGCCACGTAGAAGGCCTCGGGGAAGTCCACGTCGTCGGGGGCGCTCGCCGCGACCGAGTCGATGACCTCGTCGTAGTCGTAGTCGACGTGGCCCTGGATCCAGTCGATCTGGTCGTCGTCGTCGAGGCACTCGCCTGCGCCCGAGTCGTAGCGGCACTCGTAGTAGTCGTAGGTGGCCTGGAGCCAGTAGCAGGAGGTCTCGTTGCCCCAGGTGGTGCTGTCGTTGCTCGTGCCGAACTGGGAGACGAGGTACCAGCCGTCGGGGCTCATGTCCCAGTCCATGTAGCTGCAGATGTCGGCCTCGGTGGGGGGCGAGGGACTCAGGTAGGTGGGCTCGGTGAGGCAGTCGGTGTCTACGTCGGTGTCTGCGTCGGTGTCTGCGTCGGT
>JAERSX010000156.1 GCA_016845285.1 Deltaproteobacteria bacterium
GCTCTACGGTCTGTGGCATGCCCGCACGGCCATCCAGCGTCGCGATCGGCTGGTCGTGGTCGAGGGCTATTTTGACGTGCTCTCGTTGCACCAGGCCGGATTCCAGGAGGCGGTCGCGACCTGTGGGACCGCTCTCACCCCCGATCACCTGCGCACGGTCCAGCGGCTGACACGTACGGTGGTGGCCCAGTTCGACGAGGACGAGGCCGGCATGCGGGCGGCCACCCGGAGCCTGGAGCTCTTCCTGTCGGCTGCCATCGAGCCGAGGCGCCTCGATCTGGGTGCCCACAAAGACCCTGACGAGTACATCCAGGCAGAGGGCGCCGAGGCCTTCGAGGCCTTGCTCGCACGCGGTGAGCCCCTGCTCGACCTGGTCATCCGTCGGTCGGTGGCCGGCCATGGGCGGTCACCTGACGCGGCCCAGCGCATCATCGACGAGCTGGCGCCCATGGTTCGCCACGCAGAGGCAGGCAGCGCCCGGCGCTTGGCCATCGTGCAGCGCATCGGAGCGGCCATCGGTCAGCACGAGCAGGTGGTCGAGGATCGCATCGGTCGGGCCGCCCGCCCCGAGGCGGGTGCACCCGAGGTGGCTCGCTGGCGCGGCAACGCAGACCTGAACCACCTGCTCTTATTGTTGATCCACTTCCCCGACGAAGTGAGGCCGGTCCTGGCCGATGTGGACCCCGCCGTGGTCGGCGGCAGGGAGACCTTGCGAGAGGCCATCGGACTGCTGATGCAGGGACGTGCCTTGCCCGAGGTCATCGACGATGTCGATGACGCCGATCTCGCCCGGGTGCTCCATGCGGCTGCAGCGAGGGGTGAGCTGTACACCGCGGAGCAAGCTGGTTCTGCGATGGCCGAAATCTTGGGGCGGATGCAGCTCAATCGGATAAGCGCCGAACTTGCCGAGGTAAAACGTGCAATTGACACTTGCACCCCGGCAGATGACAGGTCAAGAGTTCTTGAGTTGTACCGACGCCGCCAACACCTCCAAAAACGGCGCCAAACCCTGCTGCGCCCCCAGCGCCAGACGGGTCTGGGATAGGGGGGTTTGTTGAGGAACGGCCATATGCACTCGGAACTCATGCGCACCACGTCCCAGGGTGACACCCTGCGAGGCCCTGGCGCGCACGCCATCTCTCAACATCACGAGGCGGTCGTATGCTGAAGGAAAAGGATCTGATGGAGATCCACTCCCTGGTCAAGATGGGCAAGCAGCGTGGGTACGTCACCTACAAGGAGATGCACAAGGCTCTGCCTACGCATCTCATCGCTGCCGACCAGATCGACGACCTCATGATCATGTTCAGTGAGCTGGACATCGAAGTGGTCAACCAGGTTCGAAAGCGCGCTGAAGAGGCCCGGCGCGGCCCCATGGACGAGAAGAAGCCGCAGGACAACAACGCACGCAGCAGCGATCCAGTGCGTATGTACCTGCGGAAGATGGGCACGGTACCCCTGCTCTCCCGTGAGGGTGAGATCGAGATCGCCAAGCGAATCGAAGAGGGCGAGCTCATCGTCGAGCGCAACGTCTACACCTCGCCTGTCGCGCTGCGCATCCTCACCCGGCTCATCGAGCACGAGGAAGAGCGCTGTGCGAAGGCCATCCGCGGTGGCAAGCGCCCCCGACGGACGAAGACCAAGGACGGACGTAGCCTCCAGGATGCCTACGACGACTTCGCTGTCCAGGCGGCCGAGCGAGGCGAACGCACCAAGGCGCTGAAGCGCGCCAAGAGCAAGAAGCGCCAGGAAGAGGCCCTTCGTCTGCTCGTCGAGGTCGAGGACAAGATGCAGGCCGTCATCGGTACGGTCGAGGTGTCCAAGCGTCAGCTGGCGGATGCCTGCCTCGAGATCCGCCGTGCCTGGGACCAGGTCAGTGTCTGCGAGCGTGCCATCTCCGTCGTCGCCGACGAGGCTGGCGTCGAGGTCCGCAACCTGCGGCGCATGATCCGCAAGGTGCGCCGTACGCCCGACAAGGGTGGCCTTGAGGTGGTCGCGGATACCGGGATCTCCGCGGAGACGTGGGCGGACTACGACAGCCGCGTTCGTCGCGAGCTGCGTAAGATCCGGAAGATCGAAGAGACCATGCTGGTCGACCGCGACGAGATGCGACTGCTGTCGCGAGAGGTCAGGCGTGGTTCTGCCATGGCCGAGCAGGCCAAGTGTGAGCTGGTCGAGGCAAACCTGCGTCTCGTGGTGTCCATCGCCAAGAAGTACACCAACCGCGGTCTGCAGTTTCTCGACCTCATCCAGGAAGGCAACATCGGCCTCATGAAGGCGGTCGAGAAGTTCGAGTACCGTCGAGGCTACAAGTTCTCGACGTACGCTACCTGGTGGATTCGGCAGGCAATCACCCGCGCCATCGCCGACCAGGCGCGGACCATCCGCATTCCGGTCCACATGATCGAGACCATCAACAAGCTGGTCCGGACCCAGCGCCACCTCCTCCAGGAGATGGGCCGCGAGCCCACCCCCGAGGAGATCGCCGAGAAGATGGAGATCCCCGTCGACAAGGTTCGACGCATCCAGAAGATCGCCAAGGAGCCCATCTCGCTGGAGACCCCCATCGGTGAAGAGGAAGACTCCCACCTCGGCGACTTCATCGAAGACAAGAACATCTCCTCCCCTGCCGAGAACGTGGTCACTCACAGCCTCTCCGAGGCCACCCGCAAGGTGCTCGCGACGCTCACACCGCGTGAGGAGCGCGTCCTCCGCATGCGGTTCGGCATCGGCGAAGACAGCGATCACACCCTCGAAGAGGTGGGGCAGGACTTCGAGGTCACCCGCGAGCGCATTCGCCAGATCGAGGCCAAGGCGCTCCGTAAGCTGCGGCACCCAGCGCGTAGCAAGCGGTTGCGGGCATTTATTGAAGGGTGAACGCCCACGGCGTTCAGACGATCGCGTCACCCGCGCGAACCCTCAGGCTCTGTGCAACCATGTTGCATGGGGCGTCGTCGCCTCCCCCGAGCAGCACCGTTTGGTTGCAGCCGGGCCCATAGCTCAGTTGGTCAGAGCACCCGGCTCATAACCGGAGGGTCCCAGGTTCGAGCCCTGGTGGGCCCACCCTCGTGCCATTGACCCCGCCACGGTGTGTGTCGCGGATCCCGTCGCCATCGGGCTCGTGTATTCTGCCGCGGTCTGACACCATCACTCCAGGGGGGCACCGCTTGGCCGGCCTCGCGCTCCATTCCGACCTGCTTCTCGTGCAACGTCTGTCCAGTCTCGACGGTCAGATCGATGCCGCCATTGCCACCATTCGCGAGCTCGAGGACAGCGTTCGGGCTGCAGTGGCTGCGGTCAAGAAGGGGATGGCTGAACACGAAGCTGCCAAGGCAGTGCTCGCGGGGCTGGTCGAGCGCGAGCGTGTACTGAACCGGAAGCTCCACAGCTACCAGACCCAGCGTGACCGCACCCGCACCCTCATCGATGAGGGCAAGGCTCCCGACTTCATCGTCGCTGAACGACAGTTCGCCCAGTGCGCCGAGCTGGCTGACGAGACCGAGTTCGCGCTGCTCGAGCTGATGGAGGAGAAGGACGGTGTGGAGGCCCGCATCGCGGTCATCGAGCAGGGGCTCCGCTCCGGTCACGCCAACCTGGATCTGGCTCGGGCAGCCCGGGACGCGGGTCGTCCCCCCGAGGAGGTGATCGTCAAGAAGCTGCGGCCCGAGCGTGCCGCTGCGTGGGCGGACTTCCCGGGTGACATCAAGGGCTCCTATGAGCTCCTGCGCAAGCGGCGGGCGCCCACGCTGGTCTTCCTGAAGGGGGGGATCTGCGAGCACTGCCACATCCAGGCTCGTGCCCAGGTGGTCATCGAGGTGGAGCGCCAGCGAGGTACCCACCGCTGCGCCGGCTGCGGTGCATGGATTTTGGATGTTCGGCGTGAGGCTGCCGACGACGAGAGTGCCGACGAGTGAGTGCTCTGCGGTGGAGGCTCAGCGGGCGGCCACGCGATGGAGCCCCTGTTGAGCCGGGGTCTGGAGCAGTCGGACACAGAGATCGGCGATAGCGCCCATGCCGTCGAGACCATGCTCGGCTTCGACGCCACCGTTGTAGTTGGATGTGCCGTTGATGTCGTAGGTCCACCGAGTGTTGTCTGCGTCTTCGACGAACTCGATGCCGGCAACGTCGAGGCGGTGGGTGGCCATGAAGGCGACGTACTGACGAACGAGGGGGTCGGCGGCCGTGATCTCGGCCCGAAGCTGAAAGCGTGCCTCTCCCTCGTTGGTCTGGGCCTCGGCCTCGCCGCCCACCGGGCACATGGAGTCCCCGATGGCGCAGGCATCTGCTGGGCAGAGCTCGAAGCCGCCCTCGGTGGACGAGCGGATGGCGTACAGGAAGCGGCCGTCCACGATCTCCACCCGGGTGATGAAGGGCTGGACAGGACGGATGTACTGCTGGAGTAGAAGGACGCCGTCTGGGCTGGGCTCGAGCCGACCGGCTTCCACGTAGGCGTCAAAGGACTCGTGGTCTTCGAAGAGCTGGACACCCAGGCCCTTTCCACCCTGGTTGTGCTTTGTGATGAAGGGAGCTGGGAGCTGACGGGCGGCCTCGCGTGGATCAGCGTTGCCGATGACGGCGATGGTTCGCGGGGTGCGGATGCCAAAGGCCTCCAGGGAGGCGTGCTGCTGCACCTTGCTGAGCTCGAGCGTGAACGCGCGGCTTCCATTGACGACGCGGCGGCCGGTGGCCTCGAGCCAGCCGAGCAGCTCGCGGGTGTAGACGACACCTGCCTGGTGGCCTCGGGTGTGGCTGGAGGGGCTCATGCGATTGATGTAGACCGCATCTTCGGGCAGCGAGGCGAGATCGATGACCCCGCCGTCGACGAAGTGCTCGACCCACTCGAGCCCGCGGTCGGCCAGGGCGCGACGCAGGGGGGGCATCCAGTCTTCGTTCTCGAACAGGACATGGACGGTCATGTGGATCTCCAATGGTCCTCAAGTTTAACTCCCACCTCATGGGTAGGGAATAGAACTCCTATTAAAAAGGTAGGACTTGTTGGGTTCACCTGTGGTGCGCATTAGGCACGCGTCGTGCGTGGTGGACTGGGGATCGCCGGTGGTCGGGGTTCCGGTTCGCTGAGAACCACCGTCACGGGAGGAAAGTCCGGGCTCCGAAGGGCAGGGTGCCGGGTAACGCCCGGTCGAGGCGACTCGAAGGAAAGCGCAACAGAGAGCAGACCGCCACCCACGGGTCCGGGTGCCGCGTCCCTCCCAGAGGGACGAGCCCCGGGGGGCCTTCGGGCCTCGGTGAGGTTGAAAGGGTGCGGTAAGAGCGCACCGGCACCCCTGGAGACAGGGGTGGCCAGGCAAGCCCCACCTGGAGCAAGGCCAGATCTGGAGCGTTCGAGGGCGGCCCGCCCGAGCTCCTGGGTAGGCTGCTCGAGCCCGTCGGCAACGGCGGGCCTAGAGGAATGATCTCCACCGCGTGGCGGGCGACCGCGCGCGGAACAGAACCCGGCTTATGGCCACGACGCACCGCCCCCTGAGGTTCGCCTCGGGGGGTGTCTTCTTGGGGCAGCACTGCCACCCGAATTGCGCACCCGAGGCGTTACTCGCCCGCAGAATTTGGAGGTCCTTGTGGATCTGAACAAGGAAGCCCTCGCGTACCACGGCGAAGGACGCAGTGGGAAGATCGAGGTTGTCGCGACCAAGCCCCTCATCACTCAGCGCGATCTGGCGGTGGCCTACAGTCCGGGTGTGGCCGAGCCTTGTCGGGAGATCGCCAAGGATCCCGAGAAGGCCTTCGACTACACGGCGAAGGGCAACCTGGTGGCCGTCATCACGAATGGCACGGCGGTCCTCGGGCTCGGCAACATCGGCGCCTTGGCCGGCAAGCCGGTCATGGAGGGTAAGGCCAACCTCTTCAAGAAGTTCGCTGACATCGACGTCTTCGACATCGAGATGGACGAGCGAGACCCATCGAAGTTCATCGAGGCCGTCAAGGCGATGGCGCCCACCTTCGGTGGCATCAACCTCGAGGACATCTGGGCGCCGGATTGCTTCGAGATCGAGCAGCGTCTCCAGGAAGAGCTCGACATTCCCGTCTTCCATGATGACCAGCACGGCACGGCCATCATCGCCAGTGCAGCGTTGCTGAATGCCTGCGAGCTCCGCAGCAAGGAGCTCGGGGCGCTCAAGGTCGTCTTCTCTGGGGCCGGCGCAGCCGCGGTGGCTACCGCCCGTCTCATCGAGTCCCTTGGTGTGGAGCGCGCGAACATCTACATGCTCGACAGCAAGGGGCTGATCTACGAGGGGCGCACCAAGGGCATGTATCCGGAGAAGGCCGCGTTTGCGCAGCCGGGTGGCCCAGCGACCCTCGCCGAGACGATGGTGGACGCCGACGTCTTCATGGGACTGAGCGTGGCCGGTGTGGTGAGCAAGGACATGGTCCGGTCCATGGCGGACAGCCCCATCATCTTCGCCATGGCGAATCCCGATCCCGAGATTCGCTACGAGGACGCCAAGGAAGCTGATCCAGCCGCCATCGTGGCCACCGGCCGGTCCGACTACCCCAACCAGGTCAACAACGTCCTGGGATTCCCCTTCGTGTTCCGCGGGGCCCTCGACTGCCGAGCCCGCAAGATCACCGAGGAGATGAAGCACGCCGCGGTACGCGCGCTGGCAGATCTGGCCAAGCAGGATGTGCCCGACTCCGTGCTCGCTGCCTACGATCTCGACCGGTTGAGCTTCGGGCCTGAGTACCTCATTCCCAAGCCCTTCGATCCCCGGGTGTTGCTCTGGGTCGCGCCAGCTGTGGCCAAGGCTGCCGCCGACTCGGGGGTAGCGCGTCAGCCTATCGCCGACTTCGACGCCTACCGAGCCCGTCTGGAGCGCCTCACCGAGCGCAGCAAGGAGGTCATCCGGCCGCTGATCAACCGGGCCCGACTCAACCCCAAGCGCATCGTCTTTCCCGACGGCCCGCATCCCAAGGTGCTCCGGGCCGCTCAGATCCTCGTGGACGAACGCATCTGCAAGCCGGTGCTCATCGGTCCGGCCTGGAAGATCTTGAAGCGCGCAGAGCAGCTCCACATCGAGCTCGACGGCGTCGAGATTGTGGAGGTGACCGAGGATGCTCGCTTCGAGAGCTACTGCCAGGCACTCTGGGAGAAGCGGCAGCGCAAGGGCCTCACCTGGCAGGGGGCGCGCCGATTCGTGCGGTCCAGCGACGGCTACGCGATGATGATGGTGCGCCACGGCCACGCTGACGGCCTGCTCGGTGGTCTCGCCGAGAACTACGCGCAGACGATTCGCCCGGCCCTCAGGGTGCTGGGGCCTGCGACCCCCGGTGAGGTCATCAGTGGCGCCTATGTGCTCCTGTTCAAGGACCGCCGAGTCTACGTGGGGGACTGCACGGTCAACCTCGAGCCCGATGCCGCGGCCCTCGCGCAGATCGCCCAGCACACCGCGGGTGTGGCCCGTGCCTTTGGGGACGAGCCGCGCGTCGCCATGCTCTCGTTTTCGGACTTCGGTAGCCAGCGAGGTCAGCCCAAGGTCCAGCGCGTGCGCGACGCACTGACCATGGTGCGTGAGGCTCAGCCCGACCTGCTCATCGACGGCGAGATGCAGGCCGACACGGCCGTGAGCCCGCGCAAGGCCGCCGCGGACTTCCCCTTCAGCGATCTGGCGGGCAACGCCAACGTGCTCGTGTTTCCGGACCTCACCAGCGGCAACATCGCCTACAAGCTGCTCCGCGAGCTCGGTGGGGCCACCGCCATCGGCCCCATCATCACCGGCATGGGGCGGCCCGTGAATGTGCTCGACCTGGGCTCGACCGTCTCCGACATCGTCAATATGTCTGCGATCACCGTCGGGCAGGTCCTCGATGCGGAGAAGGCGACATGAGCGATCCGACACGACCACCAGGAGCCCCCCTCAGCTTGCTCGGCTTGCCCGAGGGCGACGGGTTCGCCCCCTTCGTGCTGGTGAGCTTCGGTGGCGCCGAGCCCCTTGTCGTGGCCGGTCGTGTGGGTCTTCCTGAAGGTCTCGTCGACGTGGAGGTCGGTCACACCACAGCAGCTCATGCGCAGAAGATCTACGAGGGCGCACGCGCCGAGCATCAGCTCGACGAGGTCCCGGCCCACGTGTTGCTCCATGTGGTGGAGCGTGCTGTCCACGGCTCCGGGGCCCTTCCCGAGGGCTGGGAGGTGGTGCGCGCAACCCTCGACGCCGGTCTGCTCAACACGGCGCGGCTGGTCGACCCCCTCGGACGCCTCGATGCTGATCTCAACGAGGGTGTGCTGGAGCGATCGGGTGTGCTGGCCCACCCGAAGCACGGTCTCTTCTTCCAGCTCGATGGTGGGGTCGCCGAAGGGGTCTTCGACCAGCTCTACACGGTGCTCACCGACGCCTCTGTCGCCCCGGAGGCCAAGCGTGCAGGCATCGCCGAGTTCGTGGCACAGGCCGCCGATCAGGCGATGGATGACGCGGCTCGGGCGCGCTGGACGCTGGCTCTGGATGTCGCCACCCTCCTCTTCTCCCAGCGCGAGGAGCGTGGGCTGGCGGACGCGGCTCGACACAGCTCACTGGCGCTCCAGGCTGGCCGCAGCGGCTCTGGGCTGCCCTGGGTCCTGGCGTGGACCGAGCGGCAGCTGGCCGCTGCCACCGAGCGCATGATGGCACTCATGCGGGGCCGCCAGTAGGGCGACCTGCTCAGTACCGGACGGCGCGCTCTCCGCGTGCGAGCAGGAGCCCGTTGATCGCATGGGCGCTGTCGCCGATGAGGTCGAGGTAGAGCTGCTCGTTGTCGACGCGCAGGGCATCCATGGCCTCGAAGGCTGCCTGCTCCCGCAGGGCACGTGTCGCGAGGACGACCTGGTTGGCGGCGCCTTCGAGGAGCTCGACCTGCTGCGGCGTTGGTGTGTAGACGCCCATCGCCGCCAGCTTGTGCATCGACTCGAGGAAGTGTCCGGTGAACTTGAGGCGCTGGGTCAGGAGCAGGACCGTGTGCTGCGGAGCCTTCTGCATGAGCGCGTCGTAGATCTCCAGCTCTCGAGGAAGCCGGTAGAACATCAGCTCGGCCTGGGACTTCAAGATCGGAGCGGCCCGGTCCGTGCCGAAACCGCGGCTCGATGCGTACGTCGTGCCCTGGAGGAGGTGGGCGCCGCCGCAGGTGTACGCGAAGATGCCCTGTCCTTTTTTCTCGAAATCGGCGCTGGCCTGCATGGCCTTGGACAGCTCTTGGTTCTCGGTCACCAGCACCGTGAGGGTGAAGGTGGCGAGGTCGTCCAGGGCCATGTCCGTGCCGTCGAGGGCCTGCCACTGCAGGTCCTTGGGTGCCCAGGATGCCAGGGCCTGCAGCGACCAGGGCATGTCGTTGGTGCCGCTGTAGTTGGAGTGGTTCTTCTTGGGGTCCAGGGCACTCTGGATGACGGCACCTCGGTAGAGGTCGGCCACCGTGAAGCTCGCTCCGCCCACGGCGACAGGACGATCAGGTGAGACCCCCGACTCTGTCAGCGCCTTCAGCATCAGGTCGGTGTGGGGCTCCACGCGGCTGTCGCCCAGCTTCTTGGGGAACCGGATCAGCTGGCCCTCGCCCACCTCGAAGGTCTCAGCGTAGGTGCTGAAGAGGTACTCGACGGCCTTTTCTCCGTTGCGCAGCTCGAGCTCCGGCCCGTTGGCCAGGAGTGCGTGCCCGATGGCCCAGGGGTTGCTCGGGTCTGTGCCGTGGCGCTCGACCACACCGCGGAGGATGGCGAGCGTGTCGTCGATCTCCTTGGAGGGAGGCAGGATGGCGGGAGTGGTGGCGGTGCGCGAGGGCACCACCGGGGCCAGCGTGGCGATGGTCTCTGGCGTCCAGCGCTTGCTGGGCGTGAAGGTCTCGCTGCGGACCACGGTCTCTGGCTGAGGCGTGGACGCCTCGCTCACCTCGGTGGACGCGGCCTCCTCGGGCTGTGGAGCCGGTTCATCACCGCAGCCCAGGAGCAAGGCCAGGGTGATGTGCAGGCGGCTCACCACTCGTCCACCGGCTGGCTCGCCTCGAGCTCGGCTTGCTGCTCCTGGTCGAGGATGACCTGGAGCACGTCGATCTGCTTCACGGCGTCGTAGCTCGTGTAGAACATCAGGCCTTCCTGGACAGCGATGCGGGGGCGTCGCACCGGCTCGTCGGTCACCATGACCTGGAGGTCGACCTTGCCTGGCTTCTTGAACTTGTAGACCCAGCCCGTGTCGGTGAAGAGCCACAGCTTGCCCTTCTCGTCGGTGGTGAGGTCGAGGTCTTCGAAGCCGCCCTTGAGTACCTGGGTGTCGATGACGGTGCCGAAGCGGAAGCCGTCCAGGGAGTACTGGATGATCTCGTCGTGGTACGCGCAGAGCAGCTTGCCGTTGGGCATCGCCTCGACGGCGTTTGGGGTGCCGTCCTCGAGTTCCCAGCGGAAGAGTTCCTCGCTGTCGAGGCTGTAGCCGACCACATCGTCGCCGATGATGGCGACCAATACGCCCTTCTTGGGGACCCACGCCAGGTAGCCCTCACCACCCAGGCCGGCCTCGGCCACGCTCCGGACCTCGACGGTCCACGAGATCTGGGGCCGCCCCTCCTCGTCGAAGATTCGGACCCTGCCCGTGGCATCGAGGACAGCGAAGGCATCGGACTCCTTGCCGGGGATCAGCTCGACGTCGACTGGGTTCTGGAACTGGCCCACGCCATCGCCCGGCTTGCTGCCGCTCACGTACCAGGGGCGGCCGGTGCTGAACCAGGCGTTGGAGATGTCAGCCTCCGGACTCCCCCAGACCTTGGCGGGGCGTCCGTTCTCGTTGAACCGGACCACCCGGCTGTTGCCGGTGTCGGCGACCAGCACCTGTCCGAGGACATCGATCTCGAGGGCGAGGGGCTCGTCGAAGCTGCGCAGGGCGCCGGGCTCCCAACCAGTTGCGCCCCAATAGGGCAGGTTCCGATTGCCGCCAGACTCGAGATCCTGGATGGCCTTGAAGATCTCTACATCTTCCAAGAGGT
>JAERSX010000157.1 GCA_016845285.1 Deltaproteobacteria bacterium
GTCTGGGACCGCTTTCCATGGCATTGGACTCCGCTGAGGCCCTTGCTGCGGTTCAAGCACACCACCATGCTGCTGCCGGCCGATCGCGCTCATCCCACGACCATCGGTCTCGGAGACAGCATCCCCGAGTGCCCTGACTCCGCTTGGCGGAACTGGTGGCTGCAGACCCGCTACCCGGTGGATCGCTGGCGGGTGTGGTGGCGGGAGGGCCGCTGAAGGGACGGTGACTCCGTAGCTCTCAGTGGGCCTGGATCGGGCTCGAGCTCGGGTGACCGATGGGCTGGGTCGAGCCCTCGCCGCTCAGCGTGTGCCGTCGGACCGCCGCCGAGACCCCTCGACTCGGGCCAGCACCTGGTTGGCTCGGGTGATGTCGGCGAGGAGGCGCGCGCAGAGCGCGTCGAGGAAGCTGTAGGAGAGGTGATCGATGGGGTGCAGCAGCCGCTCCAGGGCAGCGGGTGCGAGCTGTAGCACCGTGCCGGGCTCACGCATCCGATACGTGGCGGTGTGCGGCGCCTCGAGCAGCATCGAGAGTTGTCCGACGATGCCGCCCGGTCCGACCAACGCGAGCCGTGTGTTGCACCTGTGGTCGACCATCTCGACGGCGCCACGCACCACCAGGAACATGCTGGGAGAGTGTCCTTCTTCGCGGCTCAGCAGCCGTCCGCGGGGCAGCTGCCACAGGGTGCCCAGCTCGAGCAGCGCATTCTGATCGGTGGGAGAGAAGCAGCTGAAGAAGGGCAGACGGTCGAGAAAGGGACGGGGGTCGAAGGTGCCACCGGGCTGCTCTGTGGCGCCGAGGGGGGGCTGGCCTTCCACGACCGAGGCCTTGTCGTAGAAGGCGTCGCGAGATTGGGCGTCGGCGCTCTGGATGAGTCTCGCCATGTGTCGGGCGAGGGCGTGCATCACTCGGAAGGACGAGGGTCGCCTGGCATATCGGAGGCTCTGGAAGTCTCGTCGTTCCAGCAGATCCACCTCGACATCGCCGACGGCGACGGCGGTCGCACTCCGGGGGCTGTCGTCCAGCAGGGCCAGCTCACCCAGGAATTTGCCAGGCTCGATTCGGCAGAGCTGGGCCTGCTCCCCCCCGGGAAGCTCGAGCAGCAGCTGCACGGCTCCCCGGCGAACCACCATCATGCTTGTGGCGGCTTGGCCTTGATGGAAGAGCTCCTGGCCGTGCTCGACGGTGAGGGGGCGGGTGAGCGCCTCGATCTCCACGAGCTCGTTGGGGGACAGGCCGGCCCACAGGCTGAGTGTCGGGCTCATGCGTCCATCTCGGTGGTGCGAAGCGAGAGCTCGTCGCCCGAGTGTGTGACGGTCACGGCGGTGTACTCTCCTACCTCGATCCAGCCGGTGGTATCGCGGGTGAGGGGCTCCGAGGCCAGGATGGTGGCCCGGGGGCTCGAGCCCCCACGCATGGCCCAGCGGCCGCTGGCGTCGGGGGAGAACTCGCTGCCCATGGTGGCCCACAGGCTGAGGAAGTGCGAGTTGGCTTCGTGCATCTTGGTGGGATCGAGGGAGTAGCGGCCGAAGTCGAAGGTGAAGCGAAGGGCGAGCTGCTGTCGCCCGTCGCTGACGAAGAGATTCAGGGAGCTGCTCCGGTCGATGCCGTGGGTCTCCCGCAGGGTGCGCAGGGTGCGCAGGGTGGCGTCGAGGGCCCGTAGGAGCTCGGTCTCGGTTGGATAGGCTCCCGGGTCCGCGAGGTGGGAGAGCAGCAAGGCGTAGACCCACTCGGAGTCGGTGGTGCCCATCACCTGGGCACGAATGGAGGGCTTGATGTGCTCTTGGAGGGCGGGCTTCATGGAGTCGAAGCCGGAGAGGTCTCCGTTGTGGCAGAGGGCGAGGGGGGTGCCGGTGTAGTGGAAGGGGTGCTGGTTATGCGGGCCGACGCCAGCGTCGGCCCGGTAGGCCACGCCTCGTACGTGTCCGAGCATGCAGGTCGTTCGGAGCTTGCTGGCGAGGGAGACGAGGTTGGCATCGAAGATGGGCACCGCGGTGCTGCGGTAGAGCAGGGGCTCGTTCGGCTCGTCGTCTCCAGAGTTCCAGGAGGCCATTCCGAAGCCCGCGAGGTTGAGCATGTGCAGATAGCGAGGGTCGATGGACTGGCGTACGAGCGCGCTATCGGGCGAGTGCAGGAAGCTGGACAGGGCCGTGGGCGGGCCGATGTAGGAGACGGCGCGACACATCTCAGGTGCCTCCGAGTAGCGGGGAAGTTTCGGAGGGCTCGGTGGCATCACCGTTGACGTAGTGGAGCCAGGCGACCACCTCGTGGGGGAGAGGGAACCAGCGGTAGCGTTCGAAGTCTGGGTCGAGTTCGGAGGAGGGTATGGCGGCGGGCAGGGCGCGGGTCGCTTCCCTCAGCACACGGCGACCTTCCTGGAGGGTGTCCATCAGCGAAGACTCAGGGAGCTCGGTCAGCGGAGGCGGACCACGGAGGACTCCCCCTTGGAGCTGCAGGTCCGAGAGGTGCAGGGGCTCGAAGGGCGAGCCCGCTCGGTGGGTCCACAGGCCGTTGCTGGCGTTGAAGCGGTACGAGGGCAGCAGGGCCCATCCATGCAGGGCGACCAGGTTGACGGCCTGCACCACGAACCGGAGCTCGGTGTCGCTGATGAAGTAGTTGAAGTTCACCCTGGCCCAGCCGGGCTTGATGCCGGAGAAGTCGCGGCTCGCGAGCTCCAGGTAGGCTTGGCCCGTGGCCTCCTGCATGCCGAGGAGTCTCGCTCCGTACGGACCCGCACAGGAGCAGCCGCCTCGGGCCTGGATCCCAAAGAGGTCGTTGAGCACGGCCACCACGAAGTTGTGGTGGAGGAAGCCTCGGCCGTGTCTCACCATGAACGAGGTGATGGAGAGGCGCTCGGCCTGACGCGGCCCGAGCACTCGGATGGCCGGGTTGTGCTCCCAGGCCTCGATAGCGGCCTGTACCAGCTGCTGTTCGCGGTGGTGGATCGCCTCGCCGCCCACCGTGTCCTTGAGCTGGAAGACGAGCCCGCAGCGGATTGCCTCGATGATGGCTGGGGTCCCGGCTTCCTCGCGGTGGGTGATCGAGTCGGAGTACAGGGTGTCGTCGTCGGTGACGAAGTCGACGGTGCCTCCGCCTGGCTGGGTGGGCACGGTGCTCTTCACCAGGTCACCCTTGAGGACGAGCACGCCGGGAGTGCCGGGACCGCCTACGAACTTGTGGGGTGAGAGGAAGACGGCGTCCTTGTAGGCCAGGTGGGGATCGACCCCTGGACCCGTGGGGTTCATGTCGATGGGCACATAGGGGCCGGCGGCAGCGTAGTCCCAAAAGGAGAGGGCACCGTGGCGATGGAGCAGTGTGGCGACGGCGACCACGTCGGTGGCCACGCCGGTGACGTTGGAGCCTGCCGAGAAAGAGCCGATTCGTAGTGGACGATCCGCGTAGGTCGACAGCGCATCCTCCAGCACGCTCAGGTCGAGCAGGCCGGCGTCATCCACGGGGATGGTGACGAGGTCTACCGTGCAGTGACGCCAGGGCAGGATGTTGCTGTGGTGCTCGTAGGGACCGATGAACACGACCGGTCGCTGAGCGGGCGGCGGATCGGAAGCCGGTGTGGCTCCGGGCATCGGCAGGGGACGACGGAGGGCGAGCAGCTCGATGAGCTTGTGAATGGCTCCCGTGGCACCGGAACCCACGAAGATGACCTCGTCGTCGGGTCCGGCTCCGACCGAGCGGGCCACCAGCTCTCGGGCCTCTTCCCGGAAGAGGGTGGTCTGCAGGCCGCTCGCCGAGGCTTCGGTGTGGGTGTTGGCGTAGAGCGGCATCACCTGCTGGCGGATGAAGTCCTCGATGAAGCCCAGGCTGCGTCCCGAGGCCGTGTAGTCCGCATAGACGATGCGGCGGGTCCCGAAGGGGGTCTTCAGGGCTGTGTCCCGACCGATGACCTGGGCTCGGATCTGCTCGAAGAGCGCGCGTTGATCAGGCTCGGGAGGCACCACGACCTGGGCGAGCTCCTCGGTGCGGAGCTGATGGGTGGGAGCGCCTGCTTGCCAGGCCTCCAGCGCTCCCACGGCTCGAAGCAGGGTGCTGAACCTACCCTCGGCGTGGGTGAGGTCGGTCAAGAGCTGGTTGGCCACGTGGAGCTGGGCGCGAATGGTGGCCAGCAGGGCCTCGGCGAGTCCGCGGCGGACGGGACCGTCGAGGGCCTCCGCTGCGTCACGGGACAGGGAGAGCAACACCGTGTCTTCACATGCGACCGCTGCGGCCGACCGGAGCCCACCGGCAACGAAGGCGCCGATGCCGAGAAGGTCGCCGCCCTGGAGGCGCGCGAGGTGGACCGCGTGCCCGTCTGGGGTCTGACGAAGAATGTCGAGTCTGCCGCTCACGACGACGAAGAGTGAATCCCCTGCGTCTCCCTCGAGGAACAGGGCCTCGCGGGCGGCCAGGGCTTCGGGCTGGAAGGCCATGGCCAGCCGGCGGCGGTCGGGCTCCAAGAGCCAGTCGAACGCGGGAACACGGGCCAGGGCGCGCACTCGTGGCACATCTGGGGTTCGACCACCGCGCATTCGTCGCCAGAGCTGGGTGAGGGCGCTGGCAGGGCGAGGCGCAGGCAGCTGTCCCTCGCTGCGACGGCTGATCACGGCACTCTGGCTCACGAGGTAGTTCCAAGAGGCGGTGAGGGCGTGGTCGAGCAGCTCGTCGTACGCGGGATCCCGGTTCGCTCGAAGGTTGCGAAGCATTCGCGCGGGCAAGGCCCACAGTCGCGCATCCGAGCGGGCCAACACAGTGGCGTGGCGACGATCTTGGGGGAAGAAGACCGACGCCTCCCCGAGGGTGCTACCGGGCCCGATCTCGTTGACGGCCACGTCGTCCACCAGGACGGTGAGGCGGCCCTGTTCGATCACGTAGAGGGTGTCGGCGGGGTCGCCTTGGGCGAAGAGATCTTCGTCGCGAGGCAGGGGCTGCACTGTCCAGCCGAGGTCGGCGCGTTCGTCGGGCGAGAGAGCCAGGAGTCGGTCTAGAATTGGAGGCGGAGACATGACATTCAACGATGTTGCCGTTGTGGAAGAGGCGAGCCGGACTGATTGTCAGGTTACCAGTTTTCGCGAGGGGGGTGGCCGAAGGGGAGACCGACGCCCGGCAGCATCGTAGATGTCATGAAGGCCTGGGTTGAACAGAGGGGCCTGTTCGAGGACGATTGGCGTGCGATGCAATAGTGGGTCGCACAACAACTGGAGAAGGTGATGTCGCGGCTGGTCGATGCGCTCGGTGACTCGGGCTTGGGAAGGTTCCTGAATCGCGCTCAACTCGAACGATTGTCGGGCTGCATGGAGCTGCAGCGTTGTGAGGCGGGCGTGTCCATCATGGAGAGGAACACCCCGGCGGGGTTCATCGCCTTCCTGTTGTCGGGCGATGTTCAGGTCATCAAAGACAACATCAAGGTCGCGTGCCTCTCAGCAGGCAATTTCTTCGGAGAGGCGATGTTCTCTGCCGAGCCAATACGCGTGGCAACCATCCAGGCGGTAGGTGCTGTGGAGATCGCCACCCTCACAGTGGACGGCTTCGAGGAATTGCTGGCGCTTCACCGTGAAGTCGCCCTCAGGTGCAAGGGCTTCTTTGAAGCCCTCCACCTCTCCAACCAGGACAAGCTCCAGGGTGACCAAACAAAATACGTGGCCCTCATCGCGCACAACAGCATGAAGCCCGTCCTCGCGGACTTCGCGAAGGCCTACAAGCATCGGCTGAATAAGTTTCCACTGGTGGCGACCGGAACCACCGGTGCCATGCTCTACCAAGCGACCGGACTCCTCTTGTCTTGCAAGGTCCAGTCAGGTCCCCTGGGGGGTGACCAGGCCATCGGCGCCATGATCGCCTCAGGCAACATCAGCGCGGTCATCTTCTTTCGCGATCCACTCTCCGCGCACCCGCATCACGCCGACATCGAGGCGCTGGGGCGGCTCAGCGATGTCTACTATGTACCCTTTGCGTCCAATCCGGTGACAGCTGAGGCTGTCCTCGACTACCTCGAGCAGGGGACGGAGTCCTGCTTCGCCAATCCCAGCTTCGACCAATATGTCTCGCATCAAGCCGCAGTTGTCACCGAGGCCTGATCAGAGCTTGGTTGGCCCCAGCGGTGGGTGGGGTTCAGCCTCGGCGTGGGCGTAGGTCAGCCGGCCGTCCTCGAGCCGCCACGACGACACTGCCTACACCGGTGGACGCTCTGGAACGTTTCGCATGCGCGCCTCGAAGCCCTCGTCGCCAAGCTGGGGCAGCGCGATGAAGGTCTCGTAGATGCTGTGCATGTCGAAGCAGGCGCGCAACTTCATCATGTTCATCAAGTGGCCGGTCTGGGCACGGTCGGTGAACAGGATGGTTGCCGAGGGTTGGAACTGCTTGGGGCGGCGCAGTCCCTTCGCCAACAAGCGCGTGAAGATCTCGTGCCCGACAGTCTTGTCGAACTCGAAGACCCCTTCTTCGAACAGGAACGGGCCGAAGGATGACCGGATCTCCCGGTAGAGGTCGTCTTGGTCGGGCACATGGGCGCCCTTCTTCTGAAGGCCCACATTCTCCAGGCCTCGCTGGATGGCCGCATGGTCTTGGTCGCGGAAGGCCCGCATCAGGTTCCGGTAGTCGGCTGCGTGCTGCTGGGGGAACACCTTCACACAGCCAAAGTCGTAGAGCACCACGTCGCCGTTCTTGCGGAAGGCGAAGTTTGCTGGGTTGGGGTCGGCGTGGACCGCATGGAACTCGAAGATCTGGCGGTACATCATGTGCCCAATGCGTGCACCGATGAGGTTGCGGGTCTCCTGGTCGTAGCCGAGGGCGTCCAGGTCGTGGATCTGGTCGCCGGGCTCATAGGTCAGGGTGAGGATGCGGCCCGAGCTGCGCTCCCCCACCACCTCGGGAATGACGAGGTGCTCGTCGTCGGCATGCAGCGCGCGGAACCAGCGGACATTCTGGGCTTCGTGGGTGTAGTCCACCTCTTCACGCATTCGGTCGCGTAGCTCGACGAAGAAGGCGTCGAAGGCCTTGCGCCGTGTGCTCACGAGACCGCTGGCCCGCAGCGCGAGCTTGAGGTGGGCGATGTCCGAGTCGACGCTCTCGTCGACGCCCGGGTACTGCACCTTGACCACGACCTCCCGACCATCGTCGGTCCGGGCACGGTGGACCTGTCCGATGGAGGCGGCCGCGAAGGGGGCACGGTCGAAGCGCTGGAAGAGCAGCTCCGGTGGACTGCCCAGCTCGCGCTCGATCTGCTCCGCGATGACCTCGTAGTCCATGGGGGGGGCGTCCCGCTGGAGCGAGGACAGCGACGACATCAGCTCCGGCGGCAGGATGTCGCGGGCGACCGAAGCGAGCTGGCCCACCTTCATGGCCGCGCCCTTCAGCTCACCGAGCGTCTGGGCGATGAGCTCTCCCGACCGCGCGTCGTTCTGGGCTCGGGCTCGGGCCCGGGTGTCGGCGTCCTGGAAGACGCCCTTGATCTGGCCGCGGGCATAGTTGCTCGCCACCGAAGCCGTCATGCCGGCAAGCTTCGCGAACCGCCGCCGGCGACTCAAGGGTCCCTTTGGTGAATCGCTCATCGCAAGGTCCCGGGTGCGGCGTCGCCTGGTCAGGGAGCGGAGCGAAGGCGTCGCCCTGCTACAACGGATTGTTCGGCTCGAATGATGCAGCGGTCAAGTCTGTGAGCAACAAGCGGCCGGCCACAGCAGCGCTCAACCTGTCTCGCCGGTCGATTCTCGCGGTTCACTCCCGCGCAAGTGAGCGATCTGGTGGCTACGAGCAGACCGGGGCGTGGGTGTGGCCCGAGAGCCGCCCGCCTCTCGACCTCTCGTACCAACCTTGGTCAGTGCAGAGCGTTCGCTTCCGTGGCCTCCAACCCGGTCAGGCTCCAGCGGGGGGTGGGAGCGTGAAGGCCACCGATCCGCGCAGGATGCGTCGCAGCAGGCAGTAGGCCAGCAGCCCTGACGGCCCGAGCATGAGGGTCAGCACCAGACAGGGGGCGACGAGCCACGGGGACAGGTCGAGGTGCCGGCTGTCGCGGAGCTCCCAGAAGCCCACGAACATGTCGAAGGACAGGTAGTGAACCCAGGCGAGCAGCAAGACGGCGTCGCGAGAGAAGCCCTCGCGCAGCGATGCCAGGCTGTCCATGCCGCCGGTTCCAGGTACCGCCAACATGACTCCGACGAGCACCACGTAGACCAGGGCGAAGCCGAGGGGCAGGAGCGGCGTGGCCGTGAGACGTGTGCTGAGGCGGGAGCGTGGCGCGAGGATCAACGGAAGCCAACAGAGGAGCGCGAGGGCGTTGGCGGTGGTGAACAGGTGTTCGTAGGTCATGGACCGAGCATAGGCGGCGGGATCCCCGCCACCTCGGATGTGACCTGCCGAGCCGCCCTTCATGTGCACTCAGAATGCCCAAGAGTGTGGACCCTGTGTGATCCGAAGTGGACGGCCTCCCGTACCTGATGCGGAAGCCCCCAGATCAACACAAGGTGGACAAGCGATGCGACCTCTATTGGCGACGATGGCTCTTTCAGTTCTCTCAGTGGCGGCGCTGGCGTCCACAGGCGACTCGTACGATGACTCGTACGATGACTCGATGATGGACACGGGCATGCTCGAGACCGACGAGTCCGAGGAATCCGAGGAGTCCGAGGACCTCGACGACGGGACGATGGACTCGGGTATGGCCGAGACCGAGACCTTCGATGACGGGGACACCGGCTTCTACAGCGAGCGCCAGTGCCCCAGGTTCCGGGTGGTCTCGTGCTGCGACGACAATGACCTGCAGGCCTATGCGACCGCCGAGGGCATCCCGCTGGAGGAAGCGGACCCCTACATGTGTGCCGATGACCTGCTCGAGCAGGCCCTGGTTGCGAGGGGATCGAGCATGCAGGGAGTCTTCGACAACCCCGAGGCGATCTGCAATCAGACCTGCGCCCCGCTCGCGGCGACGGAGACCACCTGGGCGGACGCGAACCAGTACTCGGACACCTACACCAGCCCGAGCTGCGACAGCGAGAGCTCGCGCACGGTCATCGACGTGGAGTGCTACGCCGTCACCTCGCCGTGAGCGTGTGGGCGGGTGGCGTGAGCGTACGCGCCGGCGGTCGGGGAGCTCTGGACAACAGTAGACGACAGGGCCCGCCTCGCGATCCCTGAGCCCGGGACCTCGACATCGGTCCGGCTGGCGTAGGGTGCGCCGCGGGTTGCCTCGCATGGCACCTGCGGGATCTCCGTCGTCCACTCGCTCCTCTTCCGCCTCCCCGGCCTCCAGCTGATGCCACACGTCTCCTCTTCGCTGAACGTGGCCGCCACTGGGCTGCTGTGCCTCCTGCCCGTGATCTCCAGCAGCGCGGCCGATGTGGCCCTCGACACAGGCGTGAGCAGCGACATCCCGCTGGACGAAGACGCTCTGCTGGCAGCCGTCGAGGCGGACATGGCGGCCCTGGGGGCCACCGCGATGTCGCTCGCCATCGTGGAGGATGGGCGTGTCGTCTGGAGCGAGGGCTTCGGCACGACCCGTCGCGGCGGGTCCGATCCGGTGACGGCCGACACGCGCTTTCGGGTGGCTTCGACCACCAAGCCCATGACCAGCATCGCGTTGCTCCAGGCCGTCGCGGACGGCTGCCTGGACCTCGACGATCCGGTCGCCGACCACCTGCCCTTCGCCATCGATGTCCAGCCCGAGCACTCGGCCGACCTCGCCGTGGGCCACACCCTCGCCAACACCGGCGGGCTGCTCGACTACGAGCTGCAGACCGGCCAGGAGGGCGACGGCTACCTGGAGCCCTTCTTGGAGGAGTTCCAGCGTGAGGGCGGCTTCCTGGCTCCTCCGGGGCGCATGTACAACTACTCCAACACCAACTTCGTGGTGGCCGGCCGCCTGGTGGAGGTCTGCACGGATCAGCCCATCCGGGGCTACCTCGAGGATGCGGTCTGGGGGCCCCTGGGCATGGATCGCACGGCCTTCGATCAGGCCACGGTGCTGTCTGACGACGACTACGCCGAGGGCCTGACCGAGCTCCTCGAGGAGTCTGGCGGGGATTTGATGGACGTGGGGCCGTCGACCTACTCCGCGGCCCATCTCTGGCCAGCCATGGGGGCGTGGTCGTCGGCCAACGACCTGGCGGCCCTCGGCACCTTCCTCCTTCGCGGCGACGACGCCGTGCTGGGGTCCGCTCTGCTGGACGACATGAAGCGCACCCAGGTGGACCGAGAAGAGGGCGATGACGACGCTGGCTACGGCTACGGCCTGAAGACCCGCACGGGCGTCGATCTGGGGGGTGCCCGGTACCCCGTGCGCATGGTGTCGCACACGGGCTTTCTGTTTGGCTACAGCGCCCATCTCTACGTCTTCCCCGAGCTCGACCTCGCGGTGGCGGCCCTGGTCAACGTGGACTTCGCCTTCCCCGGGGAGAGCCTCGACGTTGCGCTCCGACTGGGGGATCGCGTCGAGGCCCAGGCCATCCCCGATCCCGAGATCGACCCGAGCACCTTCGAGGACTTCGTCGGGGTCTACACCCACCCCTACGTGCTCGGCGACTTCGTCTTCTCTGTCGAAGACGGCACGCTCCAGGTCGAGGTGCCCAGCCTCGATGCCGAGGGCATCGGCTACGCGTCCGCCCTGGTGGCTGTGGCGCCCGACAACTTCGACATGCAGCTCGACGACGGGACCCAACGCCTGAGCTTCCTGCGTGGCCCAGACGGCTCGGTAGAGTTCGTGCGCAACCGCTACTACGTGGGCGAGCGGACCGCCGGACTTGCCGCGGTGACCACCGTCGCACCGGTGCCAGCGGGGTGGCTGGCGGGGACGACGCACCGGGACCTGCCGGGTTGGTAGGCGTGTCTGGGTCGCGGCCCGCTCGCTGTCTTCGGGCGGTGTAGAGGGAGAGACGGTGTCCCTGCCCTCCTACGACGACAGCTTCTTCGGACGCCGCCTCGAGCTGCAGCGGATGACCGACCAGCTCGGCGCCTCCCGGCTGATCGTGCTGTCTGGCGCCGGTGGCATCGGGAAGACACGCCTCGCCGTGACCTGGGTGTGGGCGCGATGTCGCGCGCGCCAGAGCCAGAACGCCACGATGGTCCGGCTGGGTGACGTCGGCGATCAGCTGGGTGACATGGTCCGCCAGCTGAGGGTCCCCACAGGCTGGGATGGCGCCGAGGGGCGCTGGCTGGCTCGCACCGGGGTGCACAGCCTGATCGTCGACGGCGGACGTCCGGCGCTGGCACCGCTCCTGGAGGCCTGGCTCGCCGAGGCCCCTGAGCTGGTCATCGTGGTCACCTCTCGGGAGGTCTGGCGCGACCATGATCCGCTGGGCGTTCTGTCCCCGGAGGATGCGCGTCGGCTCTTCATCGACCGGGCTCCCCGAAAGCTCTCGCCAGCGCAGCTGGACGACGTGCTGCCCAGGCTGGAGGGCCTGCCGCTCTCCATCGAGCTCGCTGCGGCGCGGCTCGAGGTGCTGTCTCTGAAGATGCTGAGCCAGCGCCTGCAGGCTCCCCTCTCGCTGCTTCGAGACCCGGACGGAGACGGCCCTCACGCGAGCCTGCGCCGAGTGATTGCTCTCTCCTGGTCCCTCCTCGAGCCACACGAGCAGGAGGCACTGGCGCAGTGCTCGGCGTTTGTGGGGAGCATCCCGCTGGATGCGGCAGAGTCCGTGCTCGTCCTCCCGCCTGATGCTCCGAGCGTCCTCGACGTGATCCACAGCCTGGTACGCCGCAGCCTGCTGAGGCGCCTGACCGGTGACGAGGAGAACGAGGCCCGGTTCATCATGTTCGATGTCATCTCTGTGTTTGCCCGGGAGCAGCTCTCGGAGGTCGAGGAGGTCGAGGCGCGGCACGGCCAGTGGTACGAGCGGCAGCTCCAGGTGTGGACCGACGATGGCTTCCACCGTGGGCTGGAGGCCGCACAGCGAATGGACCGCGACCACGACAACCTCCAGGCCGTCGTGCAGCGAGCCATGGCCTCGGGAGAGATGGGACGAGCCCTGCGCGCGGCCATCGCCCTGCGTCGATCCCCGAGGGCAGACGTGGAGATCCACCGCGTCATCTCGCGCGCCGAGGCCGACTCCGTCGATGAGTGCCTGCTGGGCCGGGCCCGCCTGTCCTGGGCCACCGTCCTCCGTGGGCAGGGGCGCCTGGATGAGGCCCTGGAACAGCACCAGCTCGTCCTGGACAGCGCCAGGCGGCACAGCGACCGTCGCCTGGAGGGGCACGCCCTCGGCGGCATGGGCAACCTCTGGTCTCTCAAGGACCAGCCGGATCGCGCGGAGGCATGCTTCCAGGCGGCGCTCCAGATCGCCGACGCGCTGGAAGATGCCCGCCTCCAGGCGCTGGCGCTCAACGCCCTCTCCTCTGCGGTCGACCTGCGGCGTGACGGCGACACGGAGGCTGCGCTGCGCAAGCGCCAGCGCGCCCTCCGCCTGGTCTCGGCCATCGGCGATGTCTACTACCAGACGTGGCTCTACGCCCGAGTCGCCGGCTGCCTGCTCGACCTCGGCCGGTACGACGACGCCCTCACAGAAGCCCAGGCTGGGCTGACCCTCTCTCTGGCGAGCGGCCAGAACACCTGCTCGACCTACGAGATGATGGCCCGCATCCATCTGCTCGCCGGCCGGCTCGACGAGGCCGAGGCCGCCGCGCTCAAGTCGATACACGCCTGGCAGGACGTCTACGCCGATCCGCGGGTGGGCTGTGTGCCGAGCTGGCAGGTGCTCGCCCTGCGCGCCATCGAGCAAGAGCAGCTCGACGATGCCCGACGCTGGCTGCAGCAGACCTTGGACGTGCTCGGGCCGCGAGCGCGCTACGTCGGTGTGCGGCGGCTGTCTGAGGAGCTGTTGGCTGGCACCCTGGTCTTGATGGGCGGTCCCGTCGCCCCGTCGCCCCGTCGCCGCCGCCGGCCCAGCGCTTTGCCCACGCCATGGCCCTGGTGCTCGGGGGCTCCGTGAAGGCCGACGCTGCCGTGGATGCGCTGAAGGACGGCTCCTGGAGCGGTGTCGTCCTCCACCGCATCGGCACCCGACAGCTCGAGCAGGCGATGCTGGCCGTCAAGACCTGGCGCGCTTCTCGGAACGGACTGTGGTTCGAGGCCCCCGGTCAGCCGCCGGTCGACCTGTCGCGACGCCGCAAGATCCGCCTCGTGCTGAAGAGCCTGCTCGCCTCTCACGCCGAGCAGCCGGGCCAGGTGGTGCCTCGCACCGTGCTGCTCGATGCCGCCTGGCCAGGAGAGGTACAGAACCCGTCGCTGCACAACCGACTCTACGTGGCCATCAGCACTCTCCGCAGGGCGGGCATGACCCTGGTGCTGAGGGCCAAGGGCGGCTACTGGCTCGACCCGGAGGTGCCCATCCAGCTCTCCGATGCCTCGCTCGAAGAGCTGCCGAGCGTGTGCACTTAAGAAGTCGGCGCGTGGTTTAAGAAATCTCGAGACCTGCCACGGATACCGATCGGTAGAGCAGGGACAAGGCTGAAACACTCGTGTCGTTCGGGTGTTGCCTTGCTGTGCCTTCGGTTTTTCACGAGAGCCAACCCATGAAGCAGCGCGCCCGGCATGACCACGAGACCCACAGCCTGTCGCAGGAGGAGGAGGCCGGCCCACAGCGCTCCATGCCTGCTCTGCAGGCGTACCGTGGCAACGCCGCCGTGCAGGACGCCGTGCGGGCGCGCAACACCTCATCCGAGCAGTCCTCGGAGTCTGTCCAAGACACTGCAGCTCAGGGCGTCGCCGGAGGCGGTGGCGGGCTGCCGTGGGAGCGGCAGATCCAGGCGGCCTTTGGTCACCATGACATCAGCGGCATCCGTGCCCACACCGGGCAGCGAGCGGCGCAGGCCACCGAAGACATCGGCGCCTCCGCCTTTGCCATGGGACAGGATGTGGCCTTCGGCGGCGCACCCGATCTGCACACCGCAGCCCACGAGGCGGCACATGTGGTGCAG
>JAERSX010000158.1 GCA_016845285.1 Deltaproteobacteria bacterium
CACCAGCCACGGTCGACACCAGCAACCACGGCCCGGAGATGGGCACGTGCTCGTCGATGTCGGCTCGGTTGCCCAGGGGGACCGTGCGGACCTCGAGGGAGTCCGAGCGTGCCATGTTCACGGCTTCGGGTGCGGAGAGCGGGGCCCCCCACGCGACAGGCCCCACTCCCATGAGGAGCAGGGCCAAGCAGATCAGGCGGGCGAACAGCACCCGGACCTCTCGCGAGGGTCTGTCAGACGCTGCGGCGCCGACGGACAGCGGCACCAAGGCCGATGAAGAGGCTTGCAAATCCGGCTCCGACGGGTGCGGTGACGCAGCCCTCGGACACCTCGGTGACCTCGATGTTCAGCTCGGCTGCGGACACGCCACCCGGACCACCGACATTGAGGACGACTCGGTAGTCTCCCTCTTCGGCGAACTCGATCTTCGGCGACCAGGCCTGAATCTCCTGGACGAGCTCCTCACCCTTGAAGACGTGCCAGGCGATCTGGTCGATGCAGCCGTACACCGAGGTGTCGGTCTGGTTGATCATCTGGTAGGTCAGGCCACTGACACCCTCGTAGGTGAAGAGGCCTCCGAAGCCCTCGCTCGGCTCTGGCTCGCCACAGACGAGCACGAAGGCCTGCTCCCGCTCGGTGTACTCCCAGGTCCCGCACTCTTCTTCCTCACCTTCGATGGCGAGGTTGATGGTGAACTGGCCCTTGTCTTCGTAGGTGTGGCAGGGGCTCTCCTCGTTGGAGGTGTTCCCGTCGCCGAAGTCCCACGTGATGCTGGTGTACTCCTCGGAGCAGTTCAGCTCGAAGCAGATCTCGAGGGGCGCGCCGCCGAAGCGCTCGGAGTCCTCGGTGGCCTCGAACTCACAGAATGGACCGTAGAGGGCGTTGATACCCTCGATGTCGTCGTCCTTGAGCTGGCCCTGGTAGTTGTCGCAGGGGCCTGTCGACCAGTACATGACCGCGTAGCGGTGGTCGAGATCGGGACAGTCGTCGTTCTGCTCACAGCTGTGGCCCATGCCCAGCTGGTGACCGATCTCGTGGGTGGTCACGGCCTCGACGCTGTACTCGTTGTTGCACTGGCCGTTGGCGATGTCCTCGGTGGTCGCCCAGCCGAGGTCGTCGTTGTAGATGATGTCGCCTTCCAGGTACCACTGGTAGGTGTCGCCACCGCGCGTGAAGGCCACGTCGCCCGTGCCGATGGTGTAGGTCACGGCCAAGGTGCCGCTGCCCACCTGATCATCGGGGTCGTCATAGGCGAAGGTGTTGATGCCCTCGGTGGTCTGGCCCTGGTTGTAGCCCTCGCGCACGCCGAGGTTGTCGAAGTTGAGGCGCGCGCACGGGGCGTCTACTTCCCAGTTGCTGTACGCCGTCTCGATGACCTCGTGGTGGTAGGGATCTTCGAGGCTGTCTTCGACGTAGTCGGTGATGTACCACTCGATGGGGAAGTCGTCGCGGTCCCAGACGAGACCGATGTGCTCCCAGGCGTGGGCGTCGCCGCCGGCCATGGCGAGAAGCAGAAGCGCGTTCATCGGGACACCCCCGGGTTCCGAGCTCGGAGTTCGTCGAGGCTGACTCCGGGGATCTCGGCGCCGTCCCAGCCCAGCTGGGTGAGCTCGTCGATCTCTAGGATCTTGTCGTCGTAGGCGATGCGCTCGCCTTCGGCGGGCAGCGGGTAGAAGCGGTGATCGAAGGTGTCGTTGGGCGCCGTAGGCGTCTGGAAGGCCACCTTGCTGCGGCTCACCGGGTCCATCTTGAGGGTGAACTTGCCCTGGACCATCCCGACGCAGACGAGCATGCCGGAGTCGAGCTCTTCCAAGTAGACGAGGACGTCTTCGCCGTGGCTGAAGCTTGCGCTCCCGTGCACCGTGGCGATCTTGCCGGCCCATGCGCCACCGAGCTGGTCGATGACCACCTCTTCGAGACCGGGCTGGCCCTTGTGGATTTCAGTGACGTCGAGCTGGACGCGGGTCCACAGGCGCCCTTCGGGGCCTCGCTCAGTCCAGATCTCGGCGACGGTGCCCCGTACGATCGTGTCGGACGCTGCGACCATCTGGGCCGGCGTCAGCTCGATCATCGAGGTTGCCTGTGCGGGCGAGGACAGCACGGCCCCCAAGCCGAGCGCCGCCGCAATCGCGAGTGCGCGCAAGGTCATGTTCTCTGCTCCAGGACCCCCTCTCGTCAGAAGGGGTGCGATCCATCGCGGGTTTATCGGAGGATCTCTCGAAGTTTGCAGGCTCCGCTCCGGGACGGACCCGTCACGTCGACTCATGCCACGGCGCAACCTACGCCTTCAGCCCGTCTCCGTCAAGCTCTCTGGCCCACCCCCAGCGGACTCGCTGCCATGGCCGTGTTCGCGGCCTTGACTTTCGGTGCTCGGTCGCCTAACGATGCCCTCGCTCAGCCACATGCGTGTGCGTGTGGAGGACGCCTGTGAACGGGACCGGTTCCCGTGAACACTCCCCATCGGAAGGCGTCCTGGATCGTCTCTCAGAGAAGGAAGGGCCTGATGCCCCGACTCCCATTCCTGCTTCGTGTGTTCCTCTTGCTGGTGGTGGTGCCTGCTTCGGCATTCGCATCCGTCACAAAGGGAACCCTGAAGGGTCAGACCATCGATGTCGGGGGTCTCTCGATCCCAGGCGTGCTCATCACCGCGCAGTCAGAGTCCATGATGGGCGTGCGGCAGATGAACACCGACCCCGAAGGTCGCTTCTACTTCAACGACCTTCCCCCCGGTGAGTACAGCGTCTCCGCCGAGAAGGCTGGCTTCGCGAAGGTCTCCAAGACCAACGTGGTGCTCTCGGTGGGTCGGGTGTCCAACATCACCATCGAGATGCCGCTGGCCACCGCTCAAGAAGAGATCGTGGTCGAGGAGAAGGGGCCCGCGGTCGACACCGAGTCTGCTCAGCGCGGCTCGGTGCTCACCAAGGAGTTCCTGGAGCGCATCCCGGCGGGACGTTCCTACCAGTCCGCGGTCCAGATGGCGGCGGGCGTGACCGGTGGTTCGAACCCGAACATCGGCGGCGCCTCCTACAACGAGAACACCTACCTGCTCGACGGCGTCAACATCACCGACCCCGTCACCGGTACCTTCTCGCTGAACTTCAACTTCGACGCCATCGAGCAGATCCAGGTCCTCACGACCGCCTTCGACCCCGAGTACGGCTACAACCTCGGCGGTGTGGTGAACGTGCTGACCCAGAGCGGCGGCAACACCCTCGACTTCGTCACCGGTGTCTACGTCACGAACGGCAACTGGTCGCCTCGCCTCGACGCTCGGTACGCCTCTGATGGCTACGAGCTGGCCCCCACGGACTTCGACAGCCGCTTCGAGCTGTACCGCGTGGGCATGATGGTCTCCGGTCCGGTGGTTCGCGACAAGGCCTGGTTCCTGGCCAGCTACTCCATGGCTCGCAGCCTCATCGCCAACGTCGGTATCGATCTCCCGCGGGACTTCGACGGCCACTACATGCTGGCCAAGCTGACCACTCAGCCCTCGGTCTCCCACCGGTTCACGGTGCTCTTCCAGACCGACCCGTCGGCCATCGACAACCTCGATCAGGGCGATCGCTACGTCGAGCCCGAGGCGCAGTACCGGCAGGCCCAGGGTGGCTACTTCGTGTCGGGTCAGTGGGACTGGTACATCAGCTCCGACATGTACCTGGAGACGAAGGCCAACGTTCAGAAGAGCTTCCTCGAGGTCACGGGCGTTCCCTGTACGCACAACAAGGAGATCGGGTACCACCCCTGCCAGCCCACCGAGCTCGAGAACAGCCTCGACTTCGTGACCCCTGGTCGGTACGGCATCAACAACGCCTTCGACAGCGACAACTTCCCGTACTTCGTCTTCGACGACCGCTGGCGGTTCAACGCGTCGACCAAGTTCAGCTGGAACCAGATCCAGATGCTGGGCACCCACGACATCAAGGCGGGTATCGAGGTCGACCGCACCCTCTGGGATCAGCTGTCCGGCTACAACGGAAACCTGCTCTTCTACGATCTGAACCAGCTCTCGTACAACCCTGACACGCTCCAGAACTACTACTGGATCGAGGTCACGGCCCCGTACAACTTCATCGCCACGGCGGAGCATGCCGGCGTCTTCATCCAGGACGTCTACAAGCCCATCGAGAACCTCACCTTCCGCTACGGTGGTCGCTACGACCGCCAGATCACGCGGAACGACCAGGGCGACGCCATCGTCGATGCGCACCTCTGGGGCCCGCGTGTGAGCGTCATCTGGGACCCCTGGGCCAACCAGAAGACCAAGCTCCAGGCGAGCTTCGGTCGGTTCAACGACGGTGGGCGCCTCGCGGTGGCCAGCTACATGTCCCAGAGCGGCCTCGGCCAGAAGCTGACGCTGGGTGAGTACTTCAGCAACTTCACCAGTGATGTGGCCAACAACTACTTCTACGTGCCCAACGAGAACACCAACACGATCATGGACGGCACCATCGCTCCTCGCTCAGACGACTTCGTCGTCGGCTTCGAGCGTGAGGTCATCCAGGATCTCGTGATCTCGACCTTCTTCGAGGGCAAGTTCACCCGGTACATCTACGCCTGGGATGAGCTCAACCTGGTCTGGGACGAGGATGGCTACAACGTCCTCGGCTACTCGAACGGCACCGTGGAGAACCTGTACCGGATGCGCACCCCGAGCATCGCTCGGCGCGACTACTACCGCCTCGAGCTCGGCTTCAACAAGCGGAGCGCGGACCGGTGGGAGACCTTCGGCAACTACTCGTACACGTTCAGCCGCGGCACCGTGCAGAACTCCCCGAGCGCCTTCATGCAGGTGCCCCAGGAGATCGAGCACTACGTCAACGGCTACCTGCCCACCGACATCCGCCACGACGTGGCCGTCGGTGGTTGGTGGGACATCCCCGATGACCCGTGGACGACCAGCGTCGGCTTTACGCTGATGCTCGAGAGTGGCTACCCGCTCAGCCGGTACTACGGTACCGCCTACTACGGCGGTGGCTCGCTGCTGAAGGACACCCGCGGCAGCTACGCACGCACCGAGACTTGGTGGAACCTCAACATCCTGGTCCGCCAGGACATCCCGGTTCGCAAGGGCGCGCTCCGAGCCACGGGTCAGCTCTCCAACATCCTCAACAACCGCACTGGTGAGTTCGCCGGAATCACTGGCGACAACCGCTGGATCATCTCCAGCCGGCTTGACCCGATTCAGGTCCAGCTGGGCGGGGAGTACACGTTCTGATGCACACCTCGACGACATACACCCTGCTCGCCAGTGTGGGTCTGCTGCTCGGCGGCTGCGCCTACACCGAAGATGCCCTCAATCACTTCGACTTCAACGGCACCGTGCGCATTCCTGTGGAGGCCGTCCAGGTCGAAATGCGGGATGACGACAACGAGACGTGGACCATTGACGACCCTCGGGCGATGGGGCCCATCTACATGGGCGTCTTCCCCAGCGTGGTCGACAACCTCTACGACTTCAGCCATCCCGAGATCGGCCCGGTCACGAGCGACGGTCAGTCTGGCGATGCCTACCCGCTGGGTGGAAACACCGTGGGTCGGTTCGAGTGGGGCTGCTACCAGCAGCTGATCTGCCAGACGGTGACAGGGCGCTACTCCAGCTACGACGATGTGCTCGAGTTCTTCCGCGACGAAGTGCGCGATCCCATCCTCGACACGAATGGCCAAGAGGTCACCAGCGGCATCGAGTATCAGGAGCAGTGCTTCGAGTACAAGTACGCCACGGACGACTACGAGATCGCCTTCATCGACGATGGCCAGCTCGACTTCGCGCTGACATCGGATGGGCAGTACTACGAGGCTGAGACCTCGATTCCTCATGTGCCGTTCTACGAGGGCATGACCGTGTGGGGTTGGGCGGACATGCCGTCCGAGGGCTTCGGCTTCACCACCTGTAATTCAAGCATCGGTGAGAGCGTCTACTACTACGAAGAGCAGTACGACGTCGGCTCCAACTTCTCCGATGTACTCAACTTCCCGGGCACCTACATCGACCACGGCGACTACGTGGAAAACGAAGGGTATGTGCTCACCTCGACCGAAGACGAGTTCGTGCTCGAGCTGGGGTTCCGCTATGAAGATTGAACGCTTCGCGTCGCGCAGCCAGATCGCCCTGGTGGGCACGGTGCTGTTGGGACTGTCGTCTTGTGATCGGGACGGTCGCGATCTGCTGCCCCCCAACAACGAGGACTACCCGGCTGTCGAAGAGTACGGCGAGGTACAGATCCTCACCTCCGCGCAGTTCGACGAATTTTCCGCCGCTGATGACCAGGTGGCTTGGTGCGCTGAGGAAGATGACGAGGGCCGCCCGCGCTGCCTCTTCCCCATGCTGTCGAACCCCGAAGCTGGTGTGACCGGCGGGGCTACCTTCACCTTCGAAGGTACCGGGTCGAGTGTCTGCGTGCTGGCTGACCCGGAGGCTGTGTTCTGGGGCTTGTCCATCGCACCTTCGGGACGAGTGGATCGGTTCTCCTACCCGGACAACTACAACGACGACGGTGACATCGACCTCTTCGGTGGTCTGTCGAGCTACTACACCGGTTCGCCGGGCGTCGAGCTCGGTGACTTCAAGGGCTTCTACACCGACAGCTCCGGCCGAGAGATCGAGATCGAGTACGCCGAGTGCACCCAGACTGGCTACCTCGGGCAAGATGACGCCCACGCTGGTCGCGGGACGGTCGAGTACTGCGACATCAACACCGACGAGCGCGAGGGTGTGCACTACACCATCGTGGCGCAGACCTTCAGTGTGCCCCTGGATGATGGGCTGCTGAGCTTCGGTGCCATGGTGGTCGAGGGTCGCTGTAGCCAGAAGGCCATCGACGAGTGCACCGTGCTGGGCGAGAGCCTCGACGAGGACGTCAACGAGCGAAGCTGCTCGAGGGCCCTCGAGCTGGCGCACTGCAACAACCTGAACCTCGAGTACTGTTGCGCCAATCCGGAGATGTGCGGAGAGCCCGATATCGACGACGATGTCTGTGGTGACTTCGACCGTGACGCCTTCTGTGGCGAGCACCCCTACGCTTGCTGCGGCGACTGAGGGCGGCTCGTCGTCGAGAGCCATCAGCGGCCTCGACCCCTGTGGCCTGACATGAGGAGAGGGTCCCCAGCGGGGGCCCTCTCTGCGTTTGGATACCCGCGCGTCAGCCCCTGTCAGGGGGTGAGGGTCTTGTCGGTGACTGGACTTCCGATGGTGCGGAGGTGCACCACGTGGTCGGCGTCCCCCACAAGGGCCCAGTCGGTCGGCAGCTTGCCCAAGGTCGTGCTCTTGGCGCCGGTCTGGTACTGGGCGGTTCCGTCCGCTGCTCCCAAGACCAGTCCGGGCGACTCGAGCCCTCGAGGTACGAGGTCCAGCACCTCGCCGCTGAGTCCGACCTGTGCTGGCAGGGTCTGGATGACCTGTCCGCGCAAGGTGAGCCAGCGCGACTGGAGGCCTTCGGCGTTCGATGCCAAGAGCAAGGTGGCGAGGCCACCGGCGTGGGAGTCGGTCTGCGGGAGGGCCGCGAAGGCGGAGCGGAGGAGGGTCTCTTCGGGCTCGGCTCGGACGATCCGTCGTGCGGGAATCGGCAGGGTCTCTGCCCCGGCACCCGGTGCCGAACGCACCGTGTACAGGTCGGCGAAGGTGGGGGTGACCACCAAGAAATGCACGGACCCGGCGTCATCGACCACGGTCTGGACGTGGCTGGGGCGTGCGTCGAGCAAGGCGGCGCGTTGGAACGTCGGGGTGCCGCGATCTCCGATGCTCAGCACCCGTAGCTCGCCCCGCGCGCCCTTCGGTGAAGGGACCCAGATGGGGACGTGGAGCCCACCGTCTCCGTCTGTGCCACCACGGCCAGCGAGCTCGACCCGTGGCCAGGGCGCTTCCACCTCGGCCACCTCCGAACGTAGGCCCTGCCCGCCGAGGCGGGCGAACACCAGCTTGCGCTCGCTGGCGGTCCAGTAGATGTGGCGATCCCAGGTCTGGGCTGCCCGGGCTGCTGTCACCTGGGGTGCGACCAGCTCGTCGAGGTGGGTGAGGTACCAGTTGCCCAGGGGAGAATCGGGTGACGAGGCCTTGGCTTGGTGGAGGTAGAGGTCGTAGCCGTCGGTCGCCTGATGAAGCCAGAGGGCGTGGAGCTCATCGCGAACCAGCGAGCTGGGCGCGGCGTCGAGCATCGCATCGACGGGCTTGGCGACAGCGATGGTGATCTGTCTGGAGGGGAGCTGCAGTGGGCCGTCCGGAGTCGTGATCAGCACGCCGAGGGTGTAGGTCCCGGGATCGAGGGCAGCGCTGCCGGGGATCTCCAGCAGGGTGTTGCGCTGGCCTCTGGGGGCGATCGTGACCAGCTTGTCGGGGTCGTCGGCTGGGGCGCGTGTGCGGCGCTCCTGTCGCTTGCCGGCGGAGTCCTCTAGCTGGAAGGTCACGAGCCAGGGCCGTGCACTCAGATCGGGGAACTGGACGGAGGCTGCGCCTTTGTTGCGGGCCTCCACCTGGACCAGCAGCTTGTGGCCAGCGATGTACTCGCTGCGGAGATCGGCAGTGATGTCGAGGGCCACGGTGGTGGTGGTGTCGGCGGGTGGAGCCGGGGCCGGGTCCTCGGCCATGGCCACCGACAACATCGACAGGCACAGCGGGACGAGCAAGGCGTGGGAGAGCCGCATGGTCAGGGCTCCTTCGTGGAGGGGTCCAAGGAGGAAGACCATAGCCTCCTGGCGAGGGCCATCGCCTCTAGAGGATCGTCGACGACTCCGTCCAACTGTGCCGTGCGGACGGCGCTGAGCAGAGCGCCGAGCCCTGGTCCAGGAGGAACGCCCAGCTCACGGAGATCGGCTCCCCGGACGAGGCTCGGAAGCTTCTCGCGGGCGACGCCGAGCGCGTGGCTGCGCAGCCAGGCCTCGTGCAGCCGAGGTGATGGGTTGAGGGCGAAGCTGGCCAAGGTCCACAGCCCCACCTCGACGCGCTCTGCCGCATGGCGGAGCAGTGCCTCCGTCCAGTCGATGGGGCACGGTCCCTCCGTCAACATGCGGAGGACGGTGCGCGCGAGGGGATAGCTGCGTCGTCGCTCGATGCGGAGGTGGTCGAGGATGGTGGACGCCCGGCTGGGGCCGGCAGCGGACAGGGCCACCGACCACATCAAGGCCTCGACCCGGGCGGGGTTGTCGAGGTGGACTCGCAGGGGGGCCGCGCGGTCCAGGGCTCCCGCGGCATGGCCCAGTCCTCGGAGCTCGGAGTGGGTGCGCTCGGCGAGCCCGGTCGTGTGAAGCCAGGCCCACGCTGCCCCGACGTGCGTGCCTTCCACCAGCATGCGCTGCAGCTCCAGTCCGATGCGCTCTGGGGCGATCTCCCCGACATCCAAGGTCGAGCAGAGCTTGTCGAGGGAGGGGTCTGGCTTCAGATCGAGCGTGGCCATGAAGCGTGCGGCGCGGAAGCCCCGAAGCGGATCTTCGACGAAGGTGTCGGTCGCGACGCAGCGCAGGCGACGGGCGTGGAGATCGTCCCGGCCGCCGTACGGATCGGCGACCTCGTTCGACAGGGGGTCATAGGCCATGGCATTGATGGTGAAGTCTCGTCGCCGCGCTGCTCGTCGTAGGCTCTCCAGTTCGTCTGGACCCCCCACCGGGCGCTCCATTCCCCCGAAACGTGGCAGGGAGACGTCGAGGACTTCGTCCGGCTGATGTCCATCGCCGGCGGATCCCTCGGTGATCGAGACCTTGTAGACCTCGAAGGAGCGGCCCACCGCGCGGGTGGTCCCCAAGGCTTCGAGGAGGGGCTGCAGACGCTCCGCGGTGAGCTGGTGCACTTCCAGATCATGATCATGGCTCTCGCGGCCAAGCAGCGCATCCCTGACCGAGCCTCCGACGATCCACAACCTCCCACCTGCAGCCGCGACGGCGTGTGCGAGTCGGAACACCACAGGGGACGGTGTCAGGAGCGGAGTGGTCGGAGGTGACATGGGCTTGGCGGACTCCCGCTTGATGGCGCTGGAGTGCTCCCTTAGAGTGCAGAAGCTCGTCTTGGCAAGCCTCCACCATGTGGGGGCCATGACGCCGGAGGTTGTATGGGTGCGTTCGCGATGTCGCTGATGCTCGGTCTGGCCACAGCCACGCCCGCAGCCATGGCTGCGGACGCGGTCATCAGCGTAGGCTCTCCCGCGATGCTCTTCTCGCTACCGGCGATCAACGAAGATGCGGCGATGGAGCTCGTACAACGTCCGAGAGTCTCCTTGACTGACTTCACGGGCGTGACCCCACTGCACGAGTCGAAGGCGGTGGTGGTTCATTTCTTCGATCAGAATCGTGGCGGAGACGATCTGGCCACCTTGAACCGCCTGCAGCGTCGCTACGGTGGAAAGGGCGTACAGGTGGTGGCCATCTCTGGCGACCGTGGCTCGATGGGGAGCCTGTCCACGTGGGTCGAGGAGCTCAAGTTGAGCTTCCCCGTGGTCCGTGACAACCACGGTGTGGTCCAGAGTCGGTATCAGGTGGACAAGCTGCCCATGACCATCGTCATCGACGGTGACGGGTACATCTTCGCCATCGGTCGTCCCGAAGGCATGGAGATGGAGGCGGCTCTCGAGTCCGAGCTGGCGCCGCTGCTTCAGCGCGACTGAACACAGTCCGGCGCGCTGGCCGGAGGGTGCCGCTCCTGCGAGCGCGCGAGCCGGTCTACTCGACGTGAACGAGCATCACGGTGACGTTGTCTTTGCCGCCGCCGTGGTGGGAGGCCCTCACGAGCTCGCGGCAACACACGCGCGGATCGTGGTAGTGGTTGAGGATCGCCTCGATGTCTTCGTCCTCGACCTCGCCCCAGAGGCCGTCCGAGCAGAGCAGGATCCAGTCGTCCGGTTCCAGCTCCACGCTGAAGACGTCGACGTCGACGTCTCGCTCGGTACCCACGGTACGGAGCAGGATGTTGGCATGGGGGTGGTGTCGGGCTTCCTCGCGGGTGATGCGATTCTGCTCCACCATGCGGGCGACCAAGCTGTGGTCTCGGGTGATCTGGTGGAGAACGCCCTGGCGCATGAGGTAGCCGCGGGAGTCGCCCACGTTGGCCACGAAGGCGAGGTTTTCGTCGGTGACCAGTGCCGCGACCATGGTGGTGCCCATGTCGTTGCCCATGGACTCCGAGTGGTCCTTGATGGAGTTGTTGGCGAGTCGGAAGGACTCTTCCAGCACGTTCTCCAGGCGCTCCGGTCCCACGTCGTGTCCCGTCGCCAGGCGGCTCCGGGCCTCGATGCAGATGTTGGCCACCGCCATCTGGCTGGCGACCTCGCCGGCGTCGTGGCCGCCCATGCCGTCGGCCACCACGTACAGGTTGATGCCCTCGCGAAGGTGGGTCCAGCCCCAATTGTCTTCGTTGAGCACGCGGCAGAGCCCGACGTCGCTCATGGCGCCGATGCCGTTGGTCTCTTCGCTGTAGCGGTTGTCGAGCATCGCCTCGAGGCCGCGGCCGAATTCCATGGGGGATTCGAATGCGCCCTGTTCACCCTTGCCGAAGAACTCGTGGAGCGAGGTGGACTCGACGGGTGAGAAGCGGCGGAGGATCTCTGCGATGTCGGTGAGTCCGGTGCCTCGGCGGCTCTCCGGCACTTCGCTGGACCAGGTCTCGGAGACCTCCGGATCGAACAGCAGCAGCTCCGAGCCGCCCCTCACCAGGAAGTTGGCGTACGCCAGACGTGCCAGACCAACGCCGTTGGCGTGAAGGAAGGCCACCACGCCGAGCATGCGCTGAGCCATGTGGACCACACGGTCCTCAGGCAACGGTGCGCCTTCATCGATGAGGAGTCCCTCGCCGGTCCAGGGCGTGACGGAGCAGAGCACGCCGTCCTGGAAGAACATGTCGATGGGGGTCACGATGGCGCTGTGGTCGAGGTGCTTCTCGAAGAAGCGGCCGTAGGCCTCGTATCCATCGGGGTTCCAGCGGACCGACACCAGGAAGCGACGCGGTGAGAGGTCCGCGCTGCACGACACGCAGGCGCTGTCTGCGCGGGGAGTGTCGTCGCTTCCGCATTCCCAGCAGAACCGCCGCTCCCGATCGGGGCGATCGTCGTTCGCCAGGTAGAACATCCGGCCTTCTGCGAGACGCACGAGTCCTTCGACCGTGTAGTGCTCGGACAGCTGGGTGCCGGGAGGGAAGGGCGCCGGACGATTCGAAGGGGAGGCCATGTACGCGTGCACCAGGGGCAAAGGGCCGCAGTTGCCCACATTCTAGGCCCGCAGGAGTCTCGGGGCAAACGGAGCAGGGCGGGGGCTGCGATGAGGCGATACTCCCACCGCGTGAGACGCCTCGAATACGAGCTCGAAGCCAAGCAAGGTGAGGCCCGCGCGGGGCGCCTGCACATGGCACGCGGTGTGGTCCAGACACCGGTGTTCATGCCGGTGGGCACCCAGGGCGCCATCCGGGCCATGGCGCCGCTGCACCTTCGGGACACCGGTAGCCAGATCATCCTGGCAAACACGTACCACCTCCACCAGCGACCGGGTGAGCGACTCGTGGCGAAGCACGGGGGCATCCACGCGATGATGAACGTGGATGTGCCCATGCTCACCGACTCGGGAGGCTTTCAGGTCTTCAGCCTGAAGAAGTCTGAGGTCACCGAGGAGGGCGTGCGCTTCGCCTACGAGCTCGACGGGCGCCAGACGTTCCTCACCCCTGAGCGGTCCATGGAGATCCAACAGACGCTGGGCGCCGACATCGCCATGGTCTTCGATGAGTGTTTGGGCTTCGGGGTGGATCAGGATCAGACGGCGCGGAGCATCGACCGAACCGCGCGCTGGGAGGCTCGCTGCAAGGCTGCCCACTCGCGGCAGGATCAGAGCCTCTTCGGCATCATTCAGGGTGGCTTCTGGCCCGAGCTCCGTCGGCGCTCCGCACAGCAGATCGTTGACATCGGCTTCGATGGCTACGCGGTGGGTGGACTTGCTGTCGGAGAGGGGCACGACATCATGTGTGAGGTGCTCGATGCCACGACGCCGCACATGCCGGAGGACCGAGCCCGGTACCTCATGGGTGTGGGGCGGCCCATCGACCTCGTGGAGGGCGTTGCCCGTGGCATCGACATGTTCGACTGCGTCATCCCGACCCGTCACAGTCGCTCCGGCATGTTCTACACAGCTCATGGCCGAATCCGAATCACCGACCGGCGCTTTCGCAACGACATGTTCCCCGCCGACGCCGGCTGCGATTGCTACACCTGTCGCACCTTCACCCGCGCCTACCTCCACCACCTCTTCCGGGTAGGCGAGATCTTGGGCGCAACCCTGGCCACCATCCACAACCTGACCTTCTGGTCACGGTTCATGGGTCGGCTCCGCGCCTCGATCGTGGCCGGGGAGTTTGAGGCCTTCCGCCGGGACACCCACGAGCGCTATCCAGCCCGCAAAGACCCCAAGCCTGTGGCGGATGGCGGAGACGGTGGCCAGCGAAAACGATCGAAGAGAGGCGGCAAGAAGCGGAAGCGCTGAGCGCAACGGCCACGGTGTCGGGGCTCAGGGTCCCTGGAGGCCGAGAGCCAACAGGAGCGCCACGGCCACGACCAGGCCGACGACGGCACCGATGGCCATCAGGGCGACGCCTCGAGCGGTGGGGAGGCCCTCGGCGGGGCCGCCGTCGGTGTGGGTGAGGGTGCGCTCCGGGGACACTTCGGTGACCTCGCGCAGCTCCTGTGCGGGCGCCTCGGGGGCCACTGGGTGCAGCCGGACGGCGGTGATCTCCACGGACCGCTCATCGAGGCCTTGCAGAGCCTGGAGGCGTTGAGCGAGGGCGTCGGGCGTCGGCAACAAGTCCATGGGGTCGTCTGCGATGCAGGCCTTCACCGATGTTGCAGGCCGTGGCCCCAAGGCCTGTAGAGCTTCGTGATGCTCGGTCAGCCCGGCACCACCGGCGAGATCGGCCAGTGCGGCCATGAGGTTGCTCGCGCCGTCCGTTCGTGGCTCGATGGCGCCCGTTCGTTCACCTGTCGTCGAGTCGGCGTGTTGGCCGGGAGCCGTCCAGGGATCGAGCAGGCCGCGCTCCACCACGTCGGGCCCGAGATCTGGGGCCACCTCGTCGTGCCCGCCGCTGGCCGCGTGCACATGCAGCTCCAACAACTCGGGCGCTCGAGGGGGGGATGGAGGTTGGAGCGAGATGAGGTCGGCGAGGCGAACGGCGCCGCGGTCGCGTGCCCAGGTCGACAGCAGCGTGCCGACGGCCTCGGCGCTGGCGTCGGCGGGCCAGGGAAGGGCCTCTTCTGCTTCTGGGGTCCACAGCTGGCGGAGTCGGTCCAGGTCGCCTGCAGGGGTGGCCTGAGGGGACGGGGCGCCCAGCAGCACCACCGCATCTCCACTGGCCGCCAACACGATCCGGTGTGCGCCGACGTGCCCGTGGCCGAGGTCGCGGCGATGCAAGGCGGCCAGCGCCTGTGCGATCTGGCCGACCACCGACGCCAGTACCTCTGGGGGTAGTGGGTCACTCAGGTCGCACAGGAGGCGGCCAGCGGGACGCGCTTCGAGCCAAGCCGGACCATCGGGGCCTTCGCCGGCCGCGAACAAGCGCCCGAGGCCGGGGTGCGGGGGTGCTGGCGTGGCGGGCGGATGGCTGCTCCACCACGTGTAGCGCCGCATGGGCGTCTCAGGCAGGAGCACCTCGAGTGGTCTTCCGTCTTCCCCAAATGGAAGGCTTCGGACGAGGTGGAGACGCAGGGGAGGCGACATGGCTGGCCGGGTATGGGGCTGCGAGCGACGCGACTCGCCTCCCTCGGAGCATGAGAGGGATAGCATGGAGGTCGTTCGAGGAGCCGACGTCACGATGGTCAGCCTCACCTTCTTCCGCAATGGCGAAGCGCTGATGGACTATCGGCTGCGTGCCGGTCACACGAGCATCGGTCGCGCCGACTCCTGCGACGTGGCGCTTCCGGGTGATGCCGTGAGCCGATCGCACTGCCTTGTCATCGGCAGGGGAGCCCGCTGGGAGCTCGTGGATCGCAGCCGGCACGGCACCTGGATGGACGGGCAGCGCGTCGAGCGCCGGATGCTCGAGAGTGGCGACGTCTTCACCGTGGGCGAATTCGAGGTCCACTTCCGCGAGGGCGGTCGGACCTTCCCACCCACGGCGGAGCCCGAGCCCGATCGCACTCACGAGCTCCTTGTGGGGGCTGATGATGCTGTGCTGGTTCAGAAGGCCGTGCTCGTGGTGATCGAAGGACCCGACCAGGGCAATCGGCTCGAGCTCGAGGCGGCGCGGGTCAGTGTTGGTGGCGCCGGCAGCATGGTCGTGCTCGACGATGCGAGCCTGGTGGCTCGCCACTGCTGGCTGCGCGTGGCCCGCGGTCGCGTCATGGTGGAGCCCGGGGCCGGGTCGACACGCCTCGACGGACATCGGGTCCGCACCATCACGCCACTCTTCCCGGGGGAGGTCGTCGTCTTGGGTGCCACGCACTTCAAGGTGGAGCTGGGACAGATTGCCGAAGAGCCCCTCTCGGGCCGGTTTGGCGAGATGCGTGCGGAGAACCTGGCGATGAAGCGGCTCTTCGGGGTCTTGCGGCGGGTGTCGGGACATCACTACCCGGTGCTCGTCGTGGGCGAGAGTGGCACCGGAAAGGAGCTGGTTGCGCGGGGGATCCATGAGCACAGCCCACGCGCGGAGCGCCGGTTCATTGCCGTCAATTGTGGGGCCATTCCAGCCTCTCTCTTCGAGAGCGAGCTCTTCGGCTACGAGAAGGGTGCGTTCACGGGCGCAGACCGGAAGAAGGACGGCGTCTTCCACGATGCGGACGGCGGTACCCTCTTCCTCGACGAGGTGGGTGAGCTCCCCGAAGATGCCCAGGCCAAGCTCCTGCGTGTGCTGGAGACGGGAGAGGTCCGGAGGGTGGGTGGTACCGAAGTCAGGCATCCGGACGTACGCATCGTGGCAGCCACAAACCGCGATCTCACCAAGGCCGTGGCTGCTGGGCTCTTCCGTGAAGACCTGTTCTTCCGCCTCGCGGTGCTCAGCGTGGAGGTACCACCGCTCCGCGAGAGGACCGAAGACATCCCCCTCCTTGCTCGAAGTCTGTGTGCACGTCTCCACCCGGACGCTGCTGTGTCCAGCGAGGCAGTCGACGTACTGACACGCCACACCTGGCCCGGCAATGTGCGCGAGCTGCGCAACGTCTTGACGCGAGCCTACGTGCTTGGCGGGCCGGCGATCCAGGTCGGATCTCTGTCCTTTCATCAGTTGCCCGGTGCTACCGAGCCGGAACCGCCCGTGCAGCGCAACTTCGTCGACAACGCCGAGAGGGCCTACATTGCCCAGGTCCTACGACGGCACGGAGACAACCGCTCGGCCGCCGCCAGAGAGCTCGGAATGGCCCGCAGCACCTTGCTCTACAAGCTGCGCAAGTACGGCTTCGCGTGATGAGCGGTGTCCGGCGAGGGCGGGTGCGACCCCTGAGCGTCGCTCCCATGATGGACCGCAGTGATCGTCACTTCAGGGTGTTTCTACGTCACCTGTCGCGGCACACGCTGCTCTACACGGAGATGGTCCACGCTCGGGCCGTGCTGCAGGGCGATCGCGAGCGCTTGCTGGGTTTCGATCCTGAGGAGGGTCCACTGGCCCTCCAGCTGGGCGGTGACGATCCGGTTGCCCTCGCCGAGGCTGCGCGGATCGCCGAAGACCTTGGCTACGACGAGATCAACCTCAATGTGGGTTGCCCGTCCTCGCGGGTGCAGAGCGGGAATTTTGGAGTCTGCCTCATGGGTCAGCCGGATCGGGTGGCCGAGGCTGTGGCGGCCATGCGATCGGCAGTGTCGCTCCCGGTCACCGTGAAGCACCGCATCGGGTTCGACGACCGAGACTCCTATGCCCACATGCTCGAGTTCGTTGACCGCGTCGCGGCAGCGGGATGTGTGCACTTCACGGTCCACGCCCGAAAGGCCTGGCTCAAGGGCCTGAGCCCCAAGGAGAACCGGAACATTCCGCCCTTGCGACCTGAGGAGGTGGTGCGCCTGAAGGAGGAGCGTCCAGATCTGGTCATCGAGCTCAACGGCGGAATTCGTGATCTCGACACCACCGCAGCCTGGCTGAGCTCCGTCGACGCCGTGATGATCGGGCGGGCCGCTTGGGACGATCCCTACC
>JAERSX010000159.1 GCA_016845285.1 Deltaproteobacteria bacterium
CTCCAAGTCGCTCAAGATGCCTTCTATGGTCCTTACCATGCACACCACCCCTCCTTGCTTTCTGTCATGGTTGCTACCACAACCCCTCAATTGAGTACCAAGTCATCGACAACGCACCCCGCTTCTTGCAGCCGGACGTATCACGGCCACTGTAGCGGCCATTCCCGAGGCTACAGCCTTCGGCTCGGCTTTCCAGCATGACGACTCGTCGGCACCGCTTTGTGTCTCCGGAACCAGCCTGCTGTCGCTACTGTCGCTGCAGTCAGGCCTGACCCTCTGGTGGGGCACGATCGCTCAGTCAGAGTGGCGTAGGCGACCACAGTCCCCGAGAGCATGGCCAGTTGTACGATAGTCTTCCGCATCGTACAAATTCGGAGTTGCTGCATGGCAACAAACCCCTTCAGGCGGCACAATCGGGTCCGTCCATGGTTTACAGAGCGGCCGGTGGCAGCCCTCGGAACCATCACGGGTCTGGGCCTGGTCCTCGGTGTGGAAATGCTCCGCGCCACCTTCGTCAACTTGCCCACGCCGGCCCTCGCACTCCGCCAAGGGTGGAACGGAGAGACACTCCTCGCATGTCTGCTCTGGCTCTATGCCTTGGCGCTCGCCTGGGCCGCGTTGACCGCCTGGGGGTTCACCCGACCACAGGTGGAAGCCGACGGTCTGTGGGAAGCCATCCCCAGCCCCTTTCGGGCTCCTGCGCGCCTGAGCCGACGAATCTTCATGGTCGCCATACTCAATCCTCTCGGCCGGCGCTCCCGCAACACTCGGCGAGGGGTGGGACTGTTGCTGCTGGCAGCGAGTGCTGCGCCCATCCTGCTCATATGGTGGAGCTCGACAAGCTTGCTCGAGATCGGGATCGCCCTGGGTCTGTCCGAAGGGATCCTGGCTCTGTTCGAGGTGAGCCTGACCATGCTGGAGGGGTGGGGGCTCGCGCTCGGGATGATGGGCCTCTGGATGCTGGCCGCCAGCTTTGACAGAGCCGGAAATCCGAAGGCCGCGACCCTGGCCGTGTCCCGCGCTCTCGCCGTCCTCGTGGTGTCCGGCACGTTCGGGGCCGCGCTCTGGTTCATGGTGGATGCGCCATGGAATCCGCTGACCTGGCGTGCCTACACCATGTGGGCAGCGGTGCACATCGGGTTGGTCACCCTCGCGGCGGGACGGGTCGCCGACGGGGTGGGACACAGCCTCACACAGCGTTTGCTCATCGCGGCTTGCATGCTCGCTTTGGTGGCTGGGGCAGTCGCTCTGCCCGTGCCTGTGGGGTACAACGCGCTCCACCAGACCACGTCGAAGACCGCGAGCAGAGACGAGGCCCGCTTCGACTTCCCGAACAAGCCAAGGCCGACTGGCGGCGCCATCACCGACGACCAGCCAGCGGACGTGCGCGCCACACCATCCGCCAGGGAGTGGCAGAAGCAGCGAGCCGAGGCTTGGTTCAACGCGGTGCAGGCTCGGATCGGCGGCCACAAGGATGAGCCGGTGATCTTCTTGGCGGCCGCCGGGGGAGGCTCTCGATCGGCGCTGTATTCCACGCTGGTGTTGGAGGCTCTGGAGCGAACGCCTACTCATGGCGACTTCGGAGACTGGTCGAAGCCTGAGGAGACAGGAGCGGAGGGGGATGACGAGCCTTCCCGATCGTTGGCGGATCGGCTGGTCTTCATCTCGAGCGTGTCGGGCGGCTCGGTGGCCAACGCCCACTATTCCCTGGCCACTGAAAGAGGTGAGCTGGCACGATCGAACAACACACTGCCCGGTGAGCTCCGACACCACCTGCTGGCAGAGGTCAAGGACGAGTGTGACAGGCAGTGGTCGAGGTGCGCCGACGAAGCGGGTTCCCCCCAGCTGAGCTGCCTCGAGACGGACAACCGGAAGCGGAGCCCCTGGCAGTGTGTCGCGTCGGGCAAGCTCGAAGGGGGCCCCCCCATTCTCGGCCGAGGGCCCCAGTGCACCCGCTTCGTCCGTCTATGCGCCAGCCCTGAGAGCAAATTGCCGGGGGCCAACGAAGGCTTCAATCCCCAGACCTTCATGGTCAACATCGACAAGCTTGCCGACAACGAACACCTGAGGTGGCCGGTCGACAGCAAACGCTTCGACGAGCTGTCCACCGACTTCACGGCCCCTCTGCTTCGAGGCATGGTCTACCCCGGCATCGAGCGCGGCGAGAGCGTGAGCGCGTTCTGGGCGAGTGAGTTCGACTGGCAGGACCGCTGGCGTGCCCATCCCGAGCGGGCCCGAGCGGTGATGTTGATGAACATCGCCGACGTGAAGACGGGTGCTGGCGTGGTGGCGGGCTTCCCCGACCTTCCCCCGGGGTTGCTCCGCAAACAAATGTACATGGATGGACACACCGGCACCGCCTGGATCCAGGCGGCGAGTGGTGCGCGGGCGCTCGCTGACATCCACGCCCACCTGGAGGTCGACGTCGAGGAGGCCGTCCGCATGTCGGCCAACTTCCCCTACGGTTTCGACCTGCCCCGTCTGGGACTGGGCGAAGACCTCACCGAACGTGCCCTGGTGGTAGATGGCGGCGTGTTGGACAACACCGGCATCTCGACCTTCGCAGTGCTCATGGAGCGCCTCCAACTCCTGGCCAACCCTCTGCTCACCGACGAGGTCGACGCCCCACTGCGAGACGGTGCCCGGGTGCTCCTCGACGACCTGGCAAGGCGTGGAGTCGTGCTGCTCGAGGTGGACTCTGGCGGCAAGCCCCTCGAGCCCAGCCGGGTCGAGAAGGCCCTGGCCAACCTCTTGTTGCCCCTCCACTCACTGAGCACAGCCTCATTCGTGCGAGCCAGTGAAGCCACACGCCAAGACGTGCGGCGCATGGAGGAGATCCTCACTTGGCGCGCGAATGCATTGGGAACCCAGCCCCCATCCTACGGAGGCGCGGGCAGTCGGATGCGACACGTGCGCTACGTCCTCGACACCGAGGGCCTCATGACCGCGTGGGGTCTCACGCCAAAGCAGAAGGGACATGTGATGGCCCGCTTCCTGGCGGAGGACGTCGCCCAGCGAGAGGTGCTACGGGACGCCTACGAGGATCTCGAAGGACGAAACCGCCTCAACGATGTGCTCGGGTCTGATCTCGCCGACGATCCGGCCCTCACACGGCTCGTGACCGAACTGGCCGGAGAGGAGCACGAGCTGGCCGTGCTCCGCAACCTGGAGAATGAGTCCTCCGCTGCCCGGCGAGCGACCAGTCGCGCATCCAAGCCCTCAGTCCTGAACAACAACGATGGCGAACTCAGAGAGCAGGCACCGAGGTCGACCGGTGGCGAGAAACCACTCGTAGAGGGTTGGATCGCACTCGGCTTCCATCTGCCATCCCACGTCGACGCAACTCGGGCAGCCGTCGAAGAGAGCGAGGAGAGCGAGGAGAGCGAGGAGAGCGAGGGGAGCGAGGGGAGCAAGCCCCTCTCCGAAGAGGATCCAGAGGTCGTGTCTTCGACCTTGTTGCTCGTGGACTCCGTGGGGTGTGGAGAGGTCGCCAGCTCGTCGGGGCTCAGCCCCTGGCTCTTGACCCACGTCCGTATCGATCGTGCTCAAGCACCCTGCACGCTGCTCGGGGAGCACATCACCCTGGCCGATCCCCTCGTGGTCCGGGCGGCTCAGCCGGATCCCTCTGGTCGTCTGGCCTCGCCGGTTCACCTCCTCGAGTCCGGCACGCGAGTCAGGTTCACCGAGGTCGGCCTGTGGCCGGGTTCTGGCTACGTCTTCGCGCACATCGTACAAAACACCGGCGACATCGACACCTCGCACCACGCGAGCGAATGATCCATGGCACGCAAGCGGTACACATACACGGTCGTTCACGCCGTCAGCCCTGTCACCCCAGGCTCAAGGGAAAGCCTGCCGGGCATCGTTCTCTGGTTCGACGCAGAGCTGATGGAAGCGATGATGGCCTCGCTGGCCTCGGCCTACCCCGGTCGCTTCGGTACTTCCGCCGGTGGAGCGAGTGTTCAGATCTCGGGGGTGCCCCGGATCAGCTTCCACCATCGGATGGCGTGGAACATGACCTTCACCCTGCCCCTGAAGCTCACAGTGGCAGGGCTCTCGATGTCGGTGAAGGCCACGTCGCGGGCACGCCTGCTGGTGGAAGCTGGCGATGTGAAGATCGGGGGGCTCGATCTGGAGTTGGACACGTCCATACCGGCAGTGGAGACCGTCGCCCGAGCCCTCTTCGACGAAGTGCGGGAGTCTCTGAACAACGTCGTCACCTCGTTCTCATTGCCGGTCCTGAACAGCGTGCTTGGTCACGACATCGACGCCGAGGTCGCCAGCCTGGAGATCGAGGTGATCGCGGGCCGACCTTTCCTTCGTGTCATCGCATCAATCGGCGAACATTCGTGTCGCCCCGCGCACGCGTGGCGACCGCCAGAAATGCAATACAAGCACCCTCGGCGGGGCCAAGGAACGCTGATGCTGGTGGTGCCGGAGGTGGCCATCGACGCCACCTTGCGGGCCGCAATCCCCCAGATCACCCTCCGCCTCGACTCAGAGCTGAGCGTCGGTCCCACCCAGGCCAGACTCAAGGGCCGCATCACCCTGGAGTCCGTCGATGTCCGACTGCGGGAGGGAGAGCTGAGAACATCGGCCCGTATTCGCTTCCAGGGCCTGCAAGCGCGGACGGGGCTGTTCGGGGTCGGCGTCAAGATCCCCTTCCGAGTCAAGCACTAGACACCCGAGCTCG
>JAERSX010000160.1 GCA_016845285.1 Deltaproteobacteria bacterium
CTCTTGCGTCGTCGGGTCTGAGGCGCGACGGGCGAGGTGTCGCGACCTCTCGCTACTCGAGATCCCAGTTGTTGCGGAGCCTGTCGGAGCGGCCGTCGACCCACTCGTAGAGGTCGTCTCGGTAGGCCTCGGCGTACCAGGAGCTGCACTCCTTGCGCGGGTCGTCGTCGAGGTCCTCTTCGATGAGCTCCCAGGTGTCGCGGACGAAGGTGCTGAGATCGAGGGTGTCGATGACCTCCAGCCCATCTCCCAAGGTGGTGCTCCAGTCCTCCAGACAGGCCTCGTCACGCAGGCACCAGTAGGCGAGGTTGCCCGGCGGGTTGGCCCAGCTGCGACCCCACTCGGGAGCCGAGATGAAGGCGTAGTCGTGGTCCCAGGTCACCTGGTCGGCCTTGCCGTCCTCGGGGTCGAAGTACACCCGGTAGTTGTTGGTGTTGAGGCAGTAGCCGTCGATGTGACCGGTCCACTGCTCGCCCACCCAGGCTCGGTGCCAGGCGTCCCAGTCGATGAGCTCGCCCATCGCTTCGTAGTACTCGGGGGTGCCGGCGGTGGCCTCGTATGCCTCGGAGATGGCGATGATGTCGGCGTGATCGACGTCGGTGCCTTCTTCGAGCTCGTAGAGCTCGTCCACCCCGTCGCCGAAGTCCAGCAGGGCGTAGGTGTCGTCGTAGTCCCACCAGTACTTGCCGTCGTACAGGTTGCCGGAGCCGTCCTCGTAGGTGCGCTTGAGGAAGCGGTCGTCCTCGACCTCCACCACCAGGTAGAGGCCGTAGTCACGGTCGTTGACCGTCATGCGGACGTAGCCCACGCGAGCGGAGGGCACGCCCATGGCTGCGAAGGCCTGGGCTGCCACGGCCTCCTTCATCATGGAGCAGTCCACCACCATGTTGTTGAAGGCCAGGGCCTCGAGGCCGAAGAAGCGCTGACCTTCGACGTAGCGGTTGAAGTCGATCTTGAACTTGGGCTTGCCGTTGAGGGAGCGGAAGCTGCCGTACTTGCCGCGCAGGCGCACGCCCACCGATGCGACCTCGATCCCGTCGATGACCACGCCGCCCTCGGTGTAGGCGTAGGGGTCGTCCCACAGGTTGTCGAGGGCGTCGTCGTCGAGGAGGAGCTGCACATCGCCGATGTGGTCGATCTCCCAGAGCCAGTTGGCGTCTTCGGGCTGGTCGCCGACCTCGTCTTCCCAGAGCCCGGTGTCGAAGTTGAGCTCTTCGATGCCGCTGTCGCCGTCGGGGCCGGGGCCGTCTCCGTCCTTGTCGCCGGGGCTGCTGGAGGCGGTGCAGCCGGCCAGGACGAGAGCGAGGGGCAGGGACTTCACGGTTTCTCCCTCAGGGCGCTGACCAGGGTCCGCATGGCGTTGGCGTGGTCACCACCGCCAGCGAGGATCACATGCTGCCCCGAGGGTCGATGGATCGTCAGCGCTGTCGTTCCCTTCATGCGGGAGTCGATGTGCTCGGCGGTCGCCGTCTGCAAGGCTGCGGCCGCCAGGCAGAGGGCGGCGGCGCGATCACGGCCCATGGTGCCGGTGGCCGGCGGGCCGCCATCGTAGTGCCCCGACGAGCTCATGGCCGGGGTGACGGGGTCGTAGCGCCAGGTGGGCTGCTCGCCCTTGTCCGTCCAGCTGATCACCGTGAGGTTGCCGCTGCCGTCGGAGTGCTCGAGGCGCCAGGGAGGGGCCCAGAGCCCGCCCTCGAGATCGACCAGCTCCCAGCTCGTGGGGGTGATGACGAGATCTCCCCCACTTCCGGGGGCCACGCCTTGGCTCCAGCTGCCGTCCTTGGCCTGGACGGCCTCTGGGATGTAGACCTCCTGGCTGACCGTGCCTGTCATCCACACGGACTGGCCCCGCACGCCATCGGGCCAGGAGCCCATGCCGCGCACGTAGTGGGCGCCGCTGGCGGCCATCAGCATCGCCCCGCCCTTGGCGTTCTGGGCCTGTCCCTCGATGCGTTTTTGCACGGCGTCGTCCTCCGTGGGTGACTCAGCCGATGCGATGGCTGGTCCCAGCAGGAGCAGCAGTGAGCAGAATGCAGCGCGCATCGGACCTCCCCGCAAGAACAGGGTATCGCGTGCGGGGCTATGGTCTGTGGATGCGCCCCATCCTGTCTGCACTCCTGGTCCTGGCCGCCTGCAAGGGCGACCCCGCGCCCGTCGACACCTCCGCCGAGGTCGGCCTCCCCGCTGACGTCGTGGCTTCCCTCGACCCGACACGCATGAAGAGCATCGTCGACCGTCTCGCCGACGATGCCCTCACCGGCAGGCTGAGCGGCTCTCCCGGCCATGACCTCGCCTTCGAAGATGTGCTGGGGTGGATGCAGGACGCGGGTCTGGAGCCGGCAGGCCTGGACGGCGACTACGTCTACCCCTACGTCGCCGAGCCGGTCGACGGCTTCTACATGCTCGACGAGAGCGGCGCCGTCGTGCCCCACAACACCGACTACGGCCTCAACCTCATGGGTCTGGTGCCCGGCAGCGACCCGGAGCGCGCCCACGAGACCATCGTGGTGATGGCCCACTGGGATCACCTCGGCGTGAACGAAGAGGGTGGTGTCTACAACGGTGCCTTCGACGACGCGGGCGGTGTGGCGGTGGCCATGGAGGTGGCCCGGCTCTTCGCCACGCACGGGGCACCGGCGCGGAGCTTGCTCTTCATGTTCACCGACGGCGAGGAGGGCGGGCTGGACAGCCCCCGTGCCTGGCTGGACGAGCCCACCATCGACCCTGCAGACGTGGTCTGCGCCATCTCCGCCGATCCCATCGGCCGCCCCTTGCTCCCGGACTACGCGCCCGTGGTCTTCAGCGGCATCGAGCGCTCACCGGCACTCCAGGATCGCTTCGAGGCGCTGGCCCCCCTCGTGGACACGCCGGTGGTGTTCGTGAACCGCGACCTCATCCCGGTCTTCGCCAGCGACCAGGACCCGTTCTTCGAGCACTCCGATCCGCGGCCTGGGGTGTGGATGGTCACGCCGGGCATGAGCTTCTACCACACCACCGGAGACGTGGCGGAGACCATCGACTACAACGTCATGCTCGACAGCGCCGAGCTTCTCGCGCAGGTGCTCTGGGACGTGGGCAACGACACGGCGGTCTACCCCTACGAGGGCCCGCAGCCGCTGGACGCTCAGGCGGGCAACGACGTGCGGGCCCTGCTGGAGGGTGTCGCCGAGAGCGCGGAGATCACCGGCTCCGAGCGCAACCAGGTCGAGGACTACCTCGACGTGCTCGACGAGGGCATCGCCGCAGACGACCTCACCAGCATTCCCGGCTGGCAGGGGTACAACGTGGCGATGGTCTACTTCCTGCTCTTCGAGCTGAGCGAGGCCCATCCGGGGCCGATCCCGCCGCCCTTCCCGGAGTAGCCGCGCGCGGCAGGGCCTGGGCTACTGCCGCCGGGTGTCTCGCCGACCGAAGGCGAGAGGTGCGCCGAGGACCTCGCGAAACACGATGCCTTCGCGGAGCTGGGCGGTGAGGCTCTGGTGCGCCCCAGGTGCACGGGCGGCCTTCTTGCGCTGGTAGTGGGCATCGGCGACGTGGCGCTCGTTGGCGTCGGTGCCGAGGACCGCGGTGCGGAGGCCTCGGGCGATGCGGGCGGCCTGGGTGGGGTGCCGCGCCCGTGCCTCGATGGCCGCCGCCAGCACCGCTCGGGGATCGCCGTTGAAGGGCTGGCCGCTGGAGAGCTGATCGGCGAAGCGCTGTACCCGTGCCCAGAGCCCTGGCGACATGTCGAAGCCGGGCATGTCTGCGAGGCGGAAGCCCGCGACGCTGCGCCACTGGGTGTTGTAGATGAGCTCGACGAACTGCCGGCCCAGGTCGAGCACCGGCTCGAGGGGCAGGCCCTGCGCTTCGCCGCCTCGGCCGTAGAACAGGAGGTTGTCGGGGTCGCCGGTGAGCTGCTGCCACTGGGCCACGATGGGCTTGACCTCTTGATCGAAGCCCATGGTGTGCAGCAGGTGGGCGGTGAGCAGCACGCGGACGTGGGCCGGCGGGTGCTCGTCGAGGTAGCCCTCGTCGTCGGTGTGGACCAGGCGGAAGTGATGGGTCCCGGGCTCTGGTGCGAAGGAGCCCACGAAGCCGTGGAGGGCCGCGGGCCCGATGAGCTGGGCGGCCACCATGTCGGAGAAGATCTCGGGGAGCCAGGCACGGAGGAGCTGGGGGGCTGGCTGGCCGTTGTCGGGCAGGGCACGGGCCGTGAGCTGGCGCAGCTCGTCGGCGAGGCCGTCGACACGGTGCCACAGCAGGTGGCCGATCTCGTGGGGCACCGAGGCGGTGCGGAAGAGGTCGGTCTTGAAGTTGGCCGGTACGAAGATGACGGGGTTCTCGCCGGGGAGGAGGCCCATCCAGATGGCCTCGCGGCCCGGATCGGCGGGTGCGGCGACGATTCGCTGGAGCGGGAAGCTCATGTCGTGGGTGCGGGCGAAGTCCTGGAAGGGCTGCAGCACGCCGTGGGCGATGGCGTCGGCATCGGCGAGCATCAAGGCGTCCTCGGGATGCTCCCGCCAGTCGGCCATGGCCGCCAAGGCCGCGAGGCGCACATCGGCCAGGCGCTGGACCTGCAGGGCCTGGCCCACCTCCTGTGTGCGGATCTGGTCGATGGCCGTGGCCGGATCTGCTCCCGAGACTGCGGCTCGGGCCTCTTCGAGATCTCGCAGCGCCGCTTCGAGGGCGGGGCGAACGCGGTCGTCGAGGAGATCGACGAAGAAGCGCCCCGTGCTGCCTTGCTCGCGGAAGCGCTTGTCGAGCTCGTCGGCCTTGGCGAGGTTGGATCGGAGGCGCTGGATGCCGCCGCCGAGCTCGCCGACCAGCATGGCCAGCTCTTGACCGATGCGCGCGACCGCCTCGTTGGCGCTCTCGTCCTCGGCCAGCTGGATGGTCTTCGGATCGATGCCCTGCTTGCGCAGCTCGCGGTTCCGGGCGCTCCCCTGGACGTTCTTCCAGATGAACTTGCCCAGCGCGATCAACGCGTAGATCAGGAGATCCACGTCAGCCCTCCGAGCCGTCGGCCGCCGCCTGGGAGGCCGGTGGAGGGGACACCTGGATGGGCCCCGCGGGCCGGGCCACCACCCGCTTCGCACGGGAGAGGGGCGGCCCGAGGATCTCGGCCAGGATCACCTTGCGGGCCATGGGCTCGAGACCGACGGGGAGGCCGAGGGCGTCGCGGTCGCGGCTGCGTGAAGCCAAGGGCGCCTACTCCGGGGCTTCGTCGGGGGACGAGCCGATGCGGCTGCGCATGTCGGTGTCGGCCACGAGGTTGCGCAGGTTGAAGTAGTCCATGGCGCCGAGGTTGCCGGACCGGAGGGCCTCGGCGAGGGCCTTGGGCACCTCGGCCTCCGCGAGCTGCACCTTGGCCATGGCCTCCTGGTAGAGGGCCCGGTTCTCCTGCTCGAGGGCGACGGCCATGGCCCGGCGGCTCTCGGCCTGGGCCTGGGCGATGCTCTTGTCGGCCTCGGCCTGGTCGATCTGCAGCTTGGCACCGATGTTGGCGCCCACGTCGACGTCGGCGATGTCGATGGAGAGGATCTCGAAGGCGGTGCCGGAGTCGAGGCCCTTGCCCATGACCACCTGCGAGATGCGGTCGGGGTTCTCGAGGACCTGCTTGTGGCTCTGGGCCGAGCCGATGGTGGTGACGATGCCCTCGCCGACCCGGGCCAGGATGGTCTCCTCGCCGGCGCCACCGACCAGGCGGTCGATGTTGGCGCGCAGGGTGATGCGGCTCACGGCGACGAGCTGGATACCGTCGGCGGCCATGGCGGCGACCTTGGGGGTCTGGATGACCTTCGGGTTGACGCTCATCTTGACGGCCTCGAGCACGTCGCGACCGGCGAGGTCGATGGCGGCTGCCCGGGCGAAGTCCAGCGTGATGCCGGCCTTGTCGGCGCTGATGAGGGCGTTGACCACCGTCGAGACGCTTCCGCCGGCCAGGTAGTGGGCCTCGAGGTCGTTGGTGGGTACGTCGAGGCCGGCCTTCACCGCGCTGATGCGTGGGTTGACGATGGCGCTGGGCGGAACCCGGCGCAGGCGCATGGCGATGAGCTGGCCGATGCCGACCTTGGCCCCGGAGGCCAGGGCGGCGATCCAGAGCCCGACGGGCACGAAGTAGACGAAGACGAGGAAGCCGGCGACGGTGAGCGCGGCGAGGAAGAGGATCTCCACGGACTACTCCGGATCTGCTTGGGGCGTGGGGTTGGGTTCGGAAGCTTCGGGGGGACTGGACTCGGCGGCTCGGGTCACGACGACGCGGACGCCTTCGACCTCGGAGACGACCACGGCCGTGCCCTTGTCGATGTACTCGTGCAGGGAGACCACGTCGACGACTGTGCCGTTTATTTCGGCTTTTCCGGCGAGCCGGAGGTCGGTGACGGCCGTGCCCTCGGCCCCCACGAGGTGGGCTTGCTGGGGGTTGGCCACCCAGTCTTCCGGCGCGGTGGGCTCGGCGGGCTTGGTGTCGCCCAGGCGGGTGCGGAGGATGAGCCAGCCGGGCAGGGCGCGCTCCGGGAGGAACTTGATGAGCGCGACCAGGACCGCGATGGTGACCGCCATGCTGATGAG
>JAERSX010000161.1 GCA_016845285.1 Deltaproteobacteria bacterium
TCTCGAATGGCGCGGTACTCACGCTCGTAGCGCTTGAGGTTGTCGAGCACGATGTCCAGGTTCTTGTCGTGGACATCGCTGGAGATCTCCGCCGAGAGCTCCACCATGGCCCGAGCCACCTGGTGGAGGCGATCGTTGAGCTCGCCGAGCTTGTCGATGTCACGGTTGGAGCGGGACTTGCCCGCGTAGTTCTCACGGTAGACGCCGAAGCCCTGGTTGGCCTCGTCGGCCAGGGCGCGGGCGAGGTCTCCGCGGGTCTGCTGTGCCCGCGCCTGCTCGATCTCCCGAAACTCCCGCTTGTGATGCTGGATGCGCTCGCTGACCTTGCGGATGTTGCCCAGGTGAGACTCCGAGCGGAGCCCGTGCTGGTCGCGCAGGTGGAGCATCTCCTGGTGGACGTCCGAGAGCTCGCCGATGACCCGCCGCAAGAGGGCCAGACGCCGGGTGCTGCGCTTCTGGCCGGCGAAGTGCACGCGGTAGAGCGCGAATTGTTCGTTGGCCCGGCTCGCGAGGACCGAGGCCTGGCGCTCTGGGGTGAGGCTGCCGCGGGCCTTGGGGATCTCGGCTAGCTCGGCCTCGAAGGTCTGGAGGTTCCGCTCCATCTGCTGGAGGAGATCGGCCTGCCAGCCCGCTTCGTGGTTCGCTGCAAGACCCCGGGCCTTGTCGCGCCAGTCACGCTGCTCTGCGGCCAGCTCACGGAGCAGCGCCGTGTCTCGCGTGAGGCGATTCTGACCCGCGAAGTGGCGCATGTACCGCTGAAAACCAAGCCAGCTCCAGTCGCCCAGGCGGTGGGCGCGGCCCACGTCCGGGCCACCGGCCTGAACACCCGCGATGGCCGTGCGCTCGGCCTGGTAGAGGCCGATCCGGTCATCGACCTTGCTCAACAGATCGGCATCGCCAGCCTCGGCGACCGAGCCGCGCAAGGCGGAGATGTCGGTGATGATGCTGTCGAGCAGGGCCAGATCGCGGGTCGCACGGCTCTTCCCGGCAAAGTTCTGGCGATAGCGATCGTGGATGGCGGTGGCATCTTCCGAGAGCGACACGTGGACCTCACAGGCTGTGTCCCCGGCCTCTATGGGTGTGCCGCCCGCCGTGCACCCCCACTCTTGACCACAATCTGAACCACCATTAGATTATTGACTCCGAGTCAAGAATTGGGGCATCCATGTTCATCGAGTTCGTCGACGGCGTCTACACCCACGAACAGTCCTTTGGGGTGATGGGACTCGCGCTCGGCATCCGCATGACGGTGGTCCGAATGGGCGACGGCGGCCTGCTTGTCCACTCGCCGGTCCGCCCCAGCCCCGAGCTCGAGGCCGCGGTGCGGAAGCTCGGTGAGGTTCGCCACATCGTGGGCCCGAACCTCTTCCACCACCTGTACCTGGGCCACTGGAAGGCCGCCTTCCCCGAGGCGGCGCTCTGGGCACCTCCAGGCCTCGCCAAGAAACGCAAGGACCTCACCCTCGACGGTGAGCTCGGTCGAGAAGCCCCGGCTGCCTTGGCCGCCGACTTCGATCTCATCGCCGTCGACGGGCAGCCACTCGTCGACGAGCGCATCCTGCTGCACCGTGCCTCGGGCACCACCATCCTCACCGACCAGGTCTTCCACATCCACGACACCAACTGGTTCACCACCGGCTACCTGAAGCTGTGCGGCATCCACCAGAAGGTGGGCAGCAGCGTCCTGCTCAAGATGGGCACCAAGGACAAGGCGGCGGCCCGCAAGAGCATCGATCGGGTGCTGGGCTGGGAGTTCGACCACCTCGTGATGGCTCACGGGGAGCTCATCCGGGATGGTGCTCGCGAGAAGCTGCGTGCGGGCATGGAATGGCTCGGGTGAGCAAGGCCAGCTCCGACAGCGCCGAGAAGGCACGCCTTGCCCGCAAGGCACGCCGACAGGCGGCAAGGCGGGGCGCCATCCTCGATTCCGCGCAGCGCGTGCTCGCCCGCTCGGGCATCCACGAGTTCAGCATCCGTGCGGTGGCGGTCGAGGCCGACGTCTCAAAGCCGACCGTCTACTACTACTTCACAGACCGACAAGCCCTGGTGAGCGCCCTCGCCAGCAGGCTCCTCACCGCCGAGATCGAGGCCATGCTCGAGGTGGTCGCCGGTGCCCCCACTGGCCTCGACGCCCTCGGCGCCCTCGTCCGGGCCCGGACCGCTCACTACGCCACAGACCTCGACGCCTTCCGCATGCTCTACCTGTGGCCGCAGGTCTTCGGCATGGACCGGGCCACCCTCGACGAGGTGATCCTGCCCGGTGCCGACCGTCTCAACAGCGCCCTCGAGGCTCGGCTCGTGGCCGATCAACGCGCCGGCCTCGTCGATCCGGCGCGCCACCCCCGCCTGCTCGTCAACGTCGCGGTGACCACGTCACACGGCATCCTCGCGGTGGTGAGCGGCATGGACCAGGTGGGTGACTCGACGAAGTTCGCAGCCATGGCCATGGCCGAGGAAGCGGCGGTGGTGCTGATGCAGGGGGCCCGGAGCGCGCCATAGGTTAGCGGGCCCGCCCGCAGGAGCCGCCATGCCCGCCCCATTCCGCATCTACAACACGCTCAGCCGCAGGGTCGAAGACTTCGAGCCCGTCCGCCCCGGACACGTTGGCCTGTACGTGTGCGGGATGACCGTGTACGACCGGGCCCACGTGGGCCACGCCCGGGCCTTCGTCGTCTTCGACAGCTTCGTCCGCTACCTGCGGCATCGCGAATGGGAGGTCACCTTCGTCCGCAACTTCACGGACGTGGACGACAAGATCATCAAGCGGGCCAACGAGCGCGGCATGGAGCCCATCGCCCTGGCCGAGGAGAACATCGCGCTCTACCACCAAGACGCCGACGCCCTCGGGCTGCTCCACCCCGAGCACGAGCCCCGGGTGAGCGAGTGCATCGACGACATCCAGGAGATGATCGGCCGCCTCGTCGACGGTGAGCACGCCTACGTCAGCGAGGGAACCACCTGGTACGCCGTCCCCTCCTTCGAGGAGTACGGCAAGCTGTCCGGCCAGAAGGTCGACGGCCTGCGCAGCGAAGACGTCGTGGCCGGCAAGCGCCACCCCGCCGACTTCGCGCTCTGGAAGGCGAGCAAGCCCGGCGAGCCCACCTGGGACAGCCCCTGGGGACCCGGGCGTCCCGGCTGGCATATCGAGTGCTCGGCCATGGCCAAGACCACCCTGGGCGTCACCATCGACATCCACGGCGGCGGCCTCGATCTGGTCTTCCCCCACCACGAGAACGAGGTGGCCCAGTCCGAAGCGGCCCACGACTGCGCCTTCGCCCGCTACTGGATGCACAACGGCCTGCTCACCATGTCGAGCGGCCAGAAGATGGGCAAGAGCCTGGGCAACGTCATCAACATCGACGAGGCCGTCGCCCGCTTCCCGGCCGAGGCCCTGCGGCTCTACTACCTGCAGAACCACTACCGCTCGCCCCTGCCGTGGGACGAGGACGCCCTTCCCACCGCGCTGGCCATGCTCAGCCGGTTGTACGAAGCGCGCGAGGTGGCCGAGGCCATGAAGGGTTCCGAGGAGGCCGCCGATGTGGCCCGCGACCTCGGTCCCGACGCCCAAGAGCTCATCCGCCTGAGCGCAGACTTCGAGGACCGCTTCTTCGACGCCCTCGACGAGGACTTCAACACGTCCAAGGCGCTCAGCTACGTCTTCGAGCTCGTGCGGGCCGTGAACCGCTTCAGCAACCACAAGAAGGCCCGCAAGCGGGGCGGCCCCGTGGTCGCAGGCGCGCTCGTGGCCTTCGGCATCGTGCGAGACAGCCTGGGCCTGCTGGCCATGGACGTCGACGCCTTCATGGGCGAGGTCAAGACCAAGCGCCTGGCCGACATGGGCATCGATCCGGCCGACATCGACGCCCTCATCGAGGAGCGCACGGCTGCCCGGGCCGCCAAGGACTGGGCCCGCGCCGACGCCATCCGCGCCGAGCTCACCGACAAGCACATCGAGGTGCGCGACGGGGCCGGCGGGGCCGAGTGGCGGGTGCGGCTGAGCTGAGGCTCAGGCCGGGCAGACGCTCACTCTTCGCCGAAGCGCCTAGCCCTCGAAGGCGCGATCGGTGATCTCCAGGCCGCGATCGATGATCTCGAAGCCCTCGAGCAGCTGCTCTTCGGTGATGCACAGGGGCGGGTTGCACATGAAGCTGCCCCAGCGAACAAAGGTGAACATGCCGTTGTCGCGCAGGAAGTTGGCGAACTCGACCATGGCCGGGTGGCTGCTGTTGTAGCCGGCGATGCGATCGCCGCGGCTGTTCTTCTGCACGTCGACCATGCCGAAGAGGCCGATGCAGCGGCCCTCGCGAACGCTCGGGTGCTTCGCCTGCAGGCGGTCCATCTCGCTGCGCATCACGCCGCCCAGGCGGGCTGCGTTCTCCACGTGGCCCTCGTCGACCAGCACGTTCACGCACTCCAAGGCCACGCTGAGCGCGAAGGCATGAGAGTTGTAGGTGAGGCCGCCCCAGAAGACGTTCTCGTCGAAGTGCTCGGCAATCTCGTCGCGAATGGCCACGCAGCCCAGGGGGATGGTGGAGCTGGTGAGCCCCTTGGCCATGGTCACGATGTCGGGCACGATGCCGCCGTGCTCGAAGGCCATGAGCTTGCCCGTGCGGCCCCATCCCGCCATCACCTCGTCGCAGACCAGCAGGATGCCGTGGCTCGAGAGCAGGTCCTTCAGGCCGCGGAGGTAGCCCTCGGGCGGGGGCAGGATGCCGTTGGTGCCCGTGACGGTCTCGATGAACATGGCCGCGATGTTCTGCGGCCCCTCGTACATGATGAGCTCGTCGAGGTACCGAAGGTTGTTGTCCACGATCTCGGCGTCGGAGTCACCGAAGCTGTAGTGGTAGGGGCTGGGGTCGAAGACCTTGACGAAGCCGGGCGTGCCGGGCTCGTTGGCCCATCGCCGGGGGTCGCCCGTGAGCTGCATCGTGGCGTTCGTGGCGCCGTGGTAGCTCCGATACCGGCTCAGGATCTTGAAGCGACCGGTCTTCAGCCGGGCCAGCTTGATGGCGTTCTCGTTGGACTCGGCCCCACCGAGGGTGAAGAAGAAGGTGTTGAGATCGCCCGGCATGAGCTCGGCCAGGCGCAGCGCCAGCTTCGCGCGGGCCTCGGTGGCCGCCCCGGGGAAGGCGTAGAGCAAGCCGTCAGCGGCGCGCTTGATGGCTTCCACGATGCGCGGGTGGGAGTGGCCCACGTTCACGCTCATGAGCTGGCTGTTGAAGTCCAGCCAGCGCTCACCCGATGGGCCGTAGAGGTAGACCCCCTCGGCCCGCTCGATGGGCATGGGCGTGACCTTGCCACGCGCCGTCCAGTTGAAGAGGGTGTGGCGGAGACAGGCGGCGGAGATCTCTTCAGGCGTCATGACGGTCCTCGCTCAGAAACCGCCGCACCATAGCGCGGACCGCGCCTACTGGATGGCAGCGACGCCGTACCAGTAGTTGGTGTAGTAGCCGATGTAGTACGGGTAGTAGCCGTAGGTGTTCGAGTAGTACTCGTCGATGCTGCCGATGGAGTAGGTGAACACGCTGCCGTCCCAGCCCGCGTAGGCCCACGCGTAGTAGTAGCCGTAGTACCCGAGGAGGGCCCAGTCGTAGCCGTAGCCGTAGAAGTCGGAGGCGTAGGCGTAGACGTAGTAGTCGTCC
>JAERSX010000162.1 GCA_016845285.1 Deltaproteobacteria bacterium
GCCATGTCTCCCTGGCTCACGTGGGTGCGCGCAAGCCCTGTGAGCACGCGGGCCTCATCGGCCAGGCTTCCCGAGCCCTGGTAGAGCCGCAACACCTCCTCGAAGGCCTGCTCCACCTCTGCGATGGGGTACAGCTCCGGCTCGGCCCGATGGAGGGCGAGGGTCAGGTTGGACTGGCCCTCCAGGATGACGGAGAGGCCTCGGCGGACACTCTCGTGTCGCATCTGCTCCACTGACGCTTCGTAGACGGAGAGCGCCTCCCCGGTGTCTCCAGCCACCAGCGCCAGGATCGCCTGGGCCTGGTACCCGTCTGCCACCCCGTCCGGTGCGCTGCGCAGGCTGGCAAAGGGCAGATCTGGTCGCTTCAGGACCGCTCTCGCGGCATCGAACCCTCCGAGGAAGATCTCCCATTTCGCGATGGCGGCCTGCGCCGAGGCCTTGACCCAGGCCTGCTCGGACGAGAGCGGGACCTCCAAGAGGATCCGCAGCTGAGCGAGGCCTTCTGCTATCGAGACGTCGAAGTCGAAGAGAGCCGCCGCTCGACACCATCCCAGGGAGTAGCGCGGCAGCCTGGGCCAGTCTGCGGGGATGTCGCTGGTCCACTTCAGGATGGCTTCCGGGGCAGAGGCCAGCAGGTAGGCATCCACGAGGACCTTTCGGGTGTCGGGGACGTCGGTGTCCGCGAGCCGAGCCAGCGCATTGGGAAGCTCGGAGGACGGGTGGGGCTGGGGATGGATGCCACGGCGAAGCAGCCCTTCCAGCAGGACTGGATCACCGATCTCCGCCGCCCCCCGGGCCGCCGTGCGGAGGTCGCTGAAGTGGTCGGCCTGAAACCGCCGGTGCTCCGCCGTGAAGCGATCGGGACGCCAGGTCTCGTTGGCGGCCTCGAGATGCCAGCGGGCGTGGCGAACCCGGGTCTCGTGGGCCATGGACGCCTCATGGCCTGACGGGCTGTAGCCGTAGCCGACACGACGAGCTGTCTTCAGGTGTGGCTCGTCTCCGACATCCACCTTCTTGCGGAGGGTGCGCATGGTGGTGTCGAGGGTCCGTGAGACCACCCCCTCCGCGTATCCCCACACCTCCTTGAACAGGGTGTCTCGGGGGACGATCCGATGCGGGCGCTCGACCAGGTGACGGAGGAGCTCGAGCTCCTTGCTGGTCAATTCGCAGCCGCCAGCGCTCGACTCCACCGCGCCGGTCTCCATGTTCACCCGCGACCCGGACAGCACCAGCCAGACCGATGTGCTCGCCAGGTGCGCGAGCTTGGTCCTGGCCCAGGTGCGGATGGGGTGGAGGAGCCGAAAGCGGGTCTGCTCGGTGGTGTCTCTCTGCCGGAGCACCAGGCTCTGCCGAACCAGCTGGGCCAGGATCGCGTCGACGCTCGGGGCGTCGGGCCAGCGACCCAGCGCAACCACCCCGGCGGCTTGTCGGCTGGAGAAGAAGTCCGGGAACACGCTCAGCTGGGCCAGCGTGGCCTGCTCCACGCTGCTGAGCAGGTCCCAGCTGCGGTTGAAGCACTGCTCGACAGAGCTCGTGGGCTGCTGGAGGGTCTCGGGCCTGGTGTGAACCTGCTGCGCGAGGTCGAACAGGGACAGGTGGTGCAGCTGTGCGGCCGCGAGCTCGATGGCCAGCGGCAGGCCACCGAGGTCTTCGAGCATGTTGGCCAGGGTCGCCCCGGCCTCGGGGCCCTCTGGCAGCACCCCGCCGAATTGGGCCACCCTGGTCCGAAACAGCGTCTCGGCGGTGGACTCGCCGCTCTCGGTCGAGGTCGCCATGGGCTCGATCCACAGCAGGTGCTCGCCTTCGTAGGAGAGCGGCGCGCGGCTCGTGACCAGGATCACCAGCTCTCCACAGCTGCTCAGCCAGCCGGGGACGAGCTCGCGCACGGCGTGCAAGGCGGCCTCTGCACTGTCGAGGATGAGCAGCAGCCCGCGTGGTCGCCGCAGCTGAAAGAGGGGGGTGTCCTCGCCGCTGACGGTCGCGTTGGAGGCACCCACGGCCATGGACACGGCCTGGCAGATCTCCGCTCTGGTGCGGGCCTCGGAGACGTTGCAGTAGACGACGTCGAGGCTGGCCAGCTGGCGATCGCTCCCGCAGACCTCTTGCACCAACCTGGTCTTGCCCGAGCCCCCAGGCCCCACGACGGTCAGGCCGCGCCCTCCGCCCGTCAGCTGCTCGACCAGGCGCCGCTCCAGCGAGACACAGGGCACATACCGGTCCAGGCGGCTCGGGATCTGCACACGCCGCTTCGAGCGTGGGTGAACGAGCTCCAACCGACTCACCCTGACCCGACCTCCACGACCTCCCGGTTCGTGCTCGCCCTACAGCGGCATGGAACCGGCAGCGCTGCCCATGGCCCACCCTACCCCACGGGTCCATGGGAGCGCTGACGAGGTGCGGCCGCGCCTAGGGGCAGGTGCCGGTGTTGCCGTCGTTGGTGTAGTCGACCACGGTGTAGAGCAGGCTGGCCTCCAGGGTGTCCACGTCGTCTGCGCAGACCAGCGGGTTGTCGTAGAACAACAACCGGGGGGCTTGCCTCAGGTTGGACAGCCCCGAGATGCTGCTGAGGGTTGCGTTCTCGCCGACCTCCAGCCTGTATTGGACGATGTCGAGGGCCGAGAGTCCGTCGAGGTCCTCGAGGCTGTCGTTCCGCAGGAGGTAGAGCGACGAGAGCCGGGTGATCGAGCTGAGGCCGTGGACATCGACCAGCGAAGGATTGTCGGACAGCTCGACGGACGAGACGGTCTCGACACCCTGCAGGCCATCGATGTCGGACAGCACGGGGTTTTCGTCGATCTTCATGATCCGCGACACCTCCGTGACGCCGCTCAAGCCGTCCAGGTGGATCAGCGAGTCGTTGGCGGTGATGGTCAGGAACGTCACCGGGCCCGAGATCCCCGACAGTCCATCCAGGTCCTCGATGAGCGGGTTGTGAGCGATGATCATCTGGCGGTCCACCGTGGTGAGGCTGGTCAGCGCATCGAGCGAAGTGAGCGCGTCGTTGCCGATCAACACCAGATTGGGCGCGCTCTCCAAGGACTCCAGCCCAGCCAGCGACTCGAGGGCGTCGTTGTCGTAGATCCTGAACCAGGATGGACCGGTGACTCCTTGCAGGCCGTCGAGGTCCTCGATGAGCGGAACCTGTTCGATCCGCAGGGACCCGACCTCTCCGGTGACGCCCGCCAGCGGTGCGAGCGTGTCGACGAGGGGGAGATCTATCAGCCTCACGCCATGGGAGATCGAGGTGAGGTTCTCCAGCCCATCGAGCGACTCGAGCGCGGGGCTCTCGGTGATCACGAGCCGGTCGAGCCATGAGAGGCCGCTGAGCGCATCGATCGACACCAGCTCGTCGTTCTCCTGCAGGGAGACCGAGACAGCGGTCGTGAGGCCTTGCAGGCCATCGAGGTCTTCGAGGCTGTCACAGTCCAAGATGTAGAGCCACCCCACCGACGAGAGGTTGGAGAGATCGCCGAGGGATGAGAGCGAGGCGTTCTCCACCAGACCCAGCCGCTCGATGGAGTCGATGCTCGACAGCCCGCTGAGGTCGGTGAGGACGGGGTTTTCGGACACCCAGATGTAGTCGTGACCCGACACGGTCTCCAGCTGTTCGAGGCCGCTCAGGGAGGTGAGATCGGGGTTGCCCGAGATCTCCAGCCCGCCCACCGACTCCAGGTTCTCGAGGTCGGTCAGGTCGGTCAGCCCCGACACCTCTTCGACGACGAGGGCGTTCGTGACGTGCCGGAGGTTCCCCAGCCAGCCGTCGAGCGATGTGTACAGCTGGCCGTAGCGTGGGCAGACCGCGCTCGTCGCCGTGGCGTCGGCGCAGGCGAGCCCGGACTGGCCGGGGGCTCCTGCGAGGTACTGCGACAGGAAGGTGCCCCAGTCTGCGGTGCTCACGGTGCCGTCGCTGTTGGCATCGGCAGCCGCACAGGCCGAGCCCTCGGCGTAGGTCCCGCTCCCGAAGCACCCGTAGAACACGCTGAAGTCCGCAGCGCCCACGAAGCCGTCGTTGTCGTAGTCGGAGTCGCAGGCGTTCCCGATGCCGTCGCCGTCGGAGTCCACCCCGGGGGTGGCGCTGTCGTCTTCGTTCAGGCACAGGTCGCAGCCATCGCCGATTCCGTCGCCGTCGGCGTCACCGTTGGCTCCGGCGTTGTAGAAGCCGGGGCACAGGTCCGTCGGCGAATCGCCCAGCTCGGTCAGCCCGTCGCCGTCGGTGTCCATCAGGTAGACATCGCCGAGGTAGGCCCCGTCTATGCTCGCCGCCCCCGATGGACCGAGGGCAGACCCGAAGAGCTCGTCTACGAAGTACTGCGCATCAGCCGTGGTGGTGAGCCCGTCCTGGACATAGTCGACCGCGGGGTCGGAGAGGCCGACCGCCGCCAACACGAGCCCGAAGTCGACGGTGGTGACGTGCCCGTCGTTGTCGAGGTCGCCATCACACAGGTCGCCGTAGCGGTCGCCGTCGGCGTCGAGCTGCTGGGGGTTGAAGCGGTCGGTGCAGTTGTCCCGCCAGTCGACGATCCCGTCCTGGTCGGTGTCAGAGGCCGCGGCTGTCGACGGCAGTCCGATCCCGGCGAGCAGGAGGGAGCTGAGCGTGAGTCGGCGAACCGTGGCCTGGCTGTGTGCTGCGGTGTGTCTGGTGGCGCGAGTCATGGTGCATCTCCGGGTGGGGTTTCGACCTGTCCCCGGCACAATTCTCCGGGACACCCACAAGCTAGCGATGGCCATTCCGCCCCAATGTGAAGTCGGGTCAATTGAGGTGAAGCGCGTGCCCCGAGGGGTCTCCCGGGCCCGGACTGGGCGCTCGGTGTGTGCTTCCTCAGCCCCAACATCCATGCTGATCACATCCCTACGCGCCCCAGAGTGGGGGGCCGGCATGCGAGTGCATCGCGCCCGACCCCGACGTGACCGAGCTGGCTCGTGTCGAGGCCCTCGCCGCCACCCGGGAAGGCGGTGGAGGCAGAGGACTGGCCCTCGGAGCACCGCGAGAAGTCCCTGGATGCCCAGGGGGTGAGCTGGCGGTGCGGGCAGCACACCGCCTTCCCCGCCTGGACGAGGCCCGATAGCGCCAAACAGACGCAGAGCGGGCCTGCGAGATCGTGCAGCCCCTCGGTGAACAGTGCGGCATGGAGGAGGCGTCGGCCCTCGCGGGCTACGCGGCGCTCCCGGCCCTGCGCAGGACCGTCTTCGCCGCCCTGGCCGCACGCAACAAGATGAGCGCCGCCATGCACGTGCGGGCCGACGAGTGGCTGAAGGGGTGCGGCCGATCGAGGCTGCGCGGCCTTCGCCCCGAGGCCCCGCGAGGCATGTGCCACCGAGGCCCCCGCAGTCCGCTGAGCATGCTGGGAACGGCGGACCTCACGGTGTTCTGCACTGTGGACGGGCCACATCGGGCTCGACCCGGCCGACGGCCCAAACCGCTGCAACAGGCTCCGATCGCCATTGGTCGAGCCGCGGGTCAGGCGTTAGCGGGGGGCACGATTGAAGGCGGAGTTGAACATGACGGACGAGAGATCTGCTACAGATGTCCGCGATAATTTCACGCACCTGAAGCGCCTCGAGTCCGAGAGCATCCACATCATGCGAGAGGTGGCTGCTGAAGCGGAAAACCCCGTCATGTTGTATTCGGTGGGGAAAGACAGCGCGGTCATGCTGCACCTGGCGATGAAGGCGTTCTACCCTTCGAAGCCACCGTTTCCCATCATGCACGTCGACACGACGTGGAAGTTCTCGGAGATGATCTCTTTCCGGGACAACATGGCGAAGACGCTGGGGCTCGAGCTCATTGTGCACATCAACGAAGACGGTGTGCGCGAAGGCATTGGCCCGTTCACCCATGGCTCAGCGGTGCACACCGACATCATGAAGACGGTGGCGCTCAAGCAGGCGCTCGACAAGTACAAGTTCGACGCGGCCTTCGGTGGGGCTCGCCGAGACGAGGAGAAGTCGCGCGCCAAGGAGCGCATCTTTTCCTTCCGCACGGCACAGCACCGGTGGGACCCGAAGAACCAGCGCCCGGAGCTGTGGAACGTCTACAACTCCCGCAAGAACCTGGGCGAGTCCATCCGGGTGTTCCCGCTCAGCAACTGGACCGAGCTCGATGTCTGGCAGTACATCCACCTCGAGCAGATCCCCATCGTGCCCCTGTACCTGTCCAAGGAACGGCCCGTGGTCGAGCGGGACGGCGTGCTCATCCTGGTCGACGACGATCGCCTGCCGCTGAGGCCCGGCGAAGAGCCCATGATGAAGAGAGTACGCTTCCGCACCCTGGGCTGCTACCCGCTCTCCGGCGCTGTCGTGTCCGACGCCGACACGCTGCCGCTCATCATCCAGGAAATGCTGCTCACCACCACCAGTGAACGCCAGGGCCGGGTCATCGACTTCGACTCCGCAGCTTCCATGGAAAAGAAAAAGCAGGAGGGCTACTTCTAATGGCCCACAAATCCGACCTCATCGCAGAAGACATCCACGCCTATCTGAAGGTGCAGGAAAACAAGGGCCTGCTTCAGTTCATCACCTGTGGATCCGTGGATGATGGCAAGTCGACCCTCATCGGTCGCATGCTGTACGAATCGAAGCTGCTCTTCGAAGACCAGCTCGCCCGCATCGAGCAGGACTCGAAGAAGTCCGGCACCCAGGGAGAGGAGATCGACCTGGCGCTGCTCGTCGACGGCCTGGCGGCCGAGCGCGAGCAAGGCATCACCATCGACGTGGCCTACCGGTTCTTCTCGACCGATCTGCGCAAGTTCATCGTGGCCGACACGCCGGGGCACGAGCAGTACACGCGCAACATGGCCACCGGCGCGAGCACGGCCGATGTGGCCATCGTGCTCATCGACGCCCGGAAGGGCGTGCTCACCCAGACCCGTCGACACAGCTTCATCGTCTCGATGATCGGTGTGAAGAAGGTGCTGCTGGCCGTCAACAAGATGGACCTCGTCGACTACAGCGAAGAGGTCTACGAGCAGATCCAGGCGGACTACCGCAAGTTCGCCGATGAGGCGCTCAAGCTCGACGAGATCGCCGCCATCCCGGTGTCGGCCCTGGTGGGCGACAACGTCACCGAGCACAGCGAGAACACGCCCTGGTACGACGGTCCCACGCTCATCGAGTACCTCGAGACCGTCAAGGTGAGGGAGCAGCTCGACGAGCTGCCCTTCCGCATGCCGGTGCAGTGGGTCAACCGTCCCGACCACACCTTCCGCGGGTTCTCCGGACAGATCGCCGGCGGCACCCTGATGGTCGGCGACCGGGTCAAGGCGCTCCCCTCCGGCAAGGAGAGCACCGTCGAGCGCATCGTCACCTACGATGGCGATCTCGCCTGTGCGGTGACCGGCATGTCGGTGACCGTCACCCTCAACGATGAGATCGACGTGTCTCGGGGAGATGTGTTGGCCGCGGGCGACAGCCCCTGCGGTGTGGCCGACCAGTTCCAGGCGCGCATTCTGTGGATGGCAGACAAGCCAATGTTGCCCGGCCGGCACTACCTGATGAAGGTTGGTGCCCGGATGGTCACCGTGTCGCCGGCCAAGCCAAAGTACAAGATCGACGTCAACACCCTCGACCAGCTTCCGGCCAAGACGCTCGGGCTCAACGAGATCGGTGTGTGCAACATCTCCATCGACCAGGCCATCGCCTTCGATGCCTACGACGAGAACCGCTCCATGGGCGGGTTCGTGATGATCGACCGCATGACCAACAACACGGTTGGCATGGGTCTCATCGACTTTGCCTTGCGGCGGGCGTCGAACATCCACTGGGAGCACATGGACATCGACAAGGAGTCCCGTGCCCTCCAGAAGGGACAGCGCCCGGTGGTGCTGTGGTTCACGGGCCTGTCGGGGTCTGGCAAGTCGACGGTGGCCAACCTTGTCGAGAAGAAACTGTTCGCGCGTGGCAACCACACGGTGACCCTCGATGGCGACAACGTGCGTCACGGCTTGAACCGAGACCTCGGCTTCACCAATGCCGATCGGGTCGAGAACATTCGTCGCGTGGGAGAGGTGGCCAAGCTGATGGTCAACGCCGGGCTCATCACCCTGACGGCGTTCATCTCGCCCTTCCATGCAGAGCGCAAGATGACCCGCGACCTCCTGGGCGAGGGTGAGTTCGTCGAGATCTTCGTCGACACGCCGCTCGAGGTCGCAGAGTCGCGCGACGCCAAGGGCCTCTACAAGAAGGCGCGAGCCGGCGAGATCAAGAACTTCACGGGCATCGACAGCCCCTACGAGCGTCCCGAGAATGCCGAGATTCACCTGGACATGGGTGACGGCAAGACGTCAGAAGAGGCGGCCAACGAGATCGTCGCCTGGCTGGAAG
>JAERSX010000163.1 GCA_016845285.1 Deltaproteobacteria bacterium
CTGCTGTACGACGCCAATTCCCTCAACGTCTTCGACGAGCACGACCTGGTGATCCCCATCACCGTGGTCGAGGAGCTCGATCGGTTCAAGAAGGACCTCAACGACACGGGCCGCAACGCGCGGAACGTGTCCCGTCAGCTCGACCGCCTCCGCAAGAAGGGCAGCCTCTCCACTGGGGTGGACCTGCCCCAAGGCGGCTCGCTCCGCATCAGCATGCCGCGAGGCGACGAGGTGCTCCCCGCCGGCTTCGGTGGCAGCAGCAACGACAACCTCATCCTGGCGACGGTGCTCGACCTGGCGCGTCGCCACGCAGAGGGTCAGGTGGTGCTGGTCACGCGCGACACCAACATGCGCATCAAGGCCGATGCCCTGAGCATTCCCGCCGAAGACTACGAGCACGCCCACATCGACATCGACGAGACCTACAGCGGCACCTGTGAGCTGGCGCTCCCGGGCGAGATCATCTCGGCAGCCTATGACCAGGGCTGGGCCGGCATGACGGCTGAGGAGGCCGAAGAGAACGGTCTCGTGCCACACCAATTCGTGGTGGCGCGAAATGTGGAGAACCCGGGACAGACGGCTCTTTTGCGCTACGACCAGCGCCGGGCCCGCCTGCGTCTCGTCGGGCGCCACAAGGAGGGAGTCTGGGGGATCTTTGCTCGCAACAAGGAGCAGCTCTTCGCCCTGGATCTGCTCCTCGATGACAGCGTGTCCATGGTCACCCTCGATGGTGTGGCTGGAACGGGAAAGACGCTCTTGGCCATTGCCTGCGGCCTCAAGATGGTGGCTGACGAGCAGCGGTATCGCCGGCTGCTGGTGAGTCGTCCCATCTTCCCCCTGGGGCGGGATCTCGGGTTTCTCCCCGGCGACATCGGGGAGAAGCTCAACCCCTGGATGAAGCCCATCTTCGACAACCTCGAGCTCCTGCTCGGTGGCTCAGACGACGGCGCCGATCGGGGGCCCCGCTCGGCCAGTCGCAACGCGCCGAGCTACGTGCCGCTGCTCGATCAGGGCATCCTCGAGGTGGAGCCGCTGACCTACATCCGGGGACGGAGCCTGCCGCGCCAGTATCTGGTCGTGGACGAAGCCCAGAACCTGACTCCGCACGAGGTCAAGACTGTGGTGACCCGGGCAGGTGAGGGGACCAAGGTGGTGCTCACGGGCGACCCCTACCAGATCGACAATCCCTACGTGGATGCCACGTCGAACGGGCTCACCTACGTGGTGGAGCGCTTCAAGGACAGCCCTGCCGCAGGTCACGTCACCTTGCGCAAGGGTGAGCGCAGCCAGCTGGCAGAGCTCGCTGCGCGGCTGTTGTAGGTCGGCGTGGCACGAACCCGCCGCGATGGCTTGGACCAGCTCGAGGGGCGCAATGTGGTCCTCGAAGCGCTGCGTCGGCAGCAGCGCGCAGTGGTGCGTGTTCGTCTCGACGAGCGGGCTCGGCCTGACGGCAAGGTGGGGGAGATCCTGTCGCGCTGCAAGGCCCTCGACGTGCCCGTCGAGCGGGTCCCTCGTCACCAGCTCGATCGCCACAGCGACACCGGCGTCCACAACGGCGTGATGGCCTTGGCTGAGCCTCTGCCCAGCTACACCGTGCAGCAGCTCATCGACGAACTCTTCGAGCGCGGTGAGCTGCCGTTCCTCGCGCTCGTGGACGAGGTTCAGTACGAGCACAACCTGGGGGCCGTCATGCGGTCCGCCATGGGGGCCGGTGTCCACGGCGTGATCGTGCCTGTGCGCCGTGGAAAGGGCCTGAGCCCCGTGGTCCAGCGCGTCGCCATGGGGGCAGGCGAGGTGGTTCCGTTGGTGCGCGAGGGTCTCAGCTCTGCCCTGGCGACGCTGCGGCGAGCAGGTGTGCGCATCGTTGGCGCCGACATGGACGGCACACCGGTGTGGGATCTCCCCTTGACCGGCGCGGTTGCGTTTGTCATCGGCGGCGAAGACAAGGGTCTGAGCCCCACCTTGCGCAAGCGCTGCGACGCCGTGGCGGCCATTCCCCTCGAGGGGGAGCTCGACTCGCTCAACCTCAGCGTCACCGCGGCGCTCATGTTCTTCGAGAAGGTGCGCCAGGAACGGGGTGGGGTGCTTTCCGGACAGGGCTCGCGGGATTAGCCCAAGGGAGTGGGTCGCATTCGACGGCCGCGGAGGACACAGGGTGTACTACTTGTCGGCAGTTGCCCTGATCGCGATCCTCGTCTTCATCCACGAATTCGGGCACTTCATCGTCGCGAAATTCTGTGGCGTTCACGTGCCGGTGTTCTCCTTCGGCTTCGGACGTCGGCTGGTCGGCATCAACATTCGCGGCACCGACTACCGCATCTCGGCCCTTCCGTTCGGTGGCTATGTACGCATGGCGGGTGCTGACCCCTTTGGCTACGGCGACGAAGACGACGACGAGCTCGACGATCCCAGTCAGGCATTCCTCCGTCGACCGGTCTGGCAGCGTCTGGCCATCATGGCGGCTGGCCCTGCCTTCAACCTGGCGCTGCCGGTGGTGGTCTTCGCGGTGCTCTACATGGCTGGTGAGCCGAGCCCGGCAGCCCAGGTGGGCCTCGTGTACCGGGACACCCCGGCCCACGAGGCCGGTGTGCTCACCGGCGACCTCGTCACCGAGGTGGAGGGGCAGCCAGTCGAGAATTGGCGAGAGTTCTCCGACAAGGTTCGCGACCACACCGAAGGGCCGCTCACCATCACCCTCGAGCGGGCCGGTGCTCCTCTGAGCATCAGCCTCGAGCCAGAGGCGCCGGGAGACTCCGTCTACGCGCTCGGCCTGGATCTCATGCGCCCTGATGCCACGGTGGGAGTAGACGATCCAAGCTCGCCGGCCGGCCGGGCCGGTCTGCAGACCGGAGACCGCATCGAGGTCGTGAACGGCGAAGCTATCGACGATTTTGTCGGACTCGAGGTGGCGCTGCGTTCCGCCACTGACACCTTGTCGCTGACGGTCTCAGGAGAGGAAGGCGAGCGCGAGGTCACGCTCAGCCAGGACCCGGGATGGAGCGCTCGCACCGCCGATGACCCCCTGGGCCCTGGTGATCGCTGGGGAATCAGCTCTCGCTGGCTCTTCGTGGGGAAGGTGAGCGAGTCCTTGCCGGGTAGCGGTGGTGGTCTGCTCGCGGGCTGCACCCCTCAAGAGGCGCTCCCCCCGAGCCCCGCCAGCCTGGCTGGCATCGAGCCAGGCGATCGCTTCTACGCAATCGACGGTCAGGCCGTTTACGCCTGGTCGGATGTGCTGAGGCTCGTCAAGGACTCCATGCAGGGCGAGGGAGAACGGGCCACGGCCAAGGCCGTCACCGTCGAGCTGATCCGCGCTGGTGAGCTCGTACGTCTCGACCTCGAGCCCAAGGTCATCGAGGACACCGACGAGCGTGGGCAGTACCACTTCCGGCCCATCCTGGGCGTGACGCGGGACGGTGGCTCGACCATGGGGCCGGTGGTTCGGACCTACTACGGGCCCCTGGCCGCCACCCAGCGCGCGACCGAAGAGACCGTGTTCATCGCGGGCTTCATCCTGGAGCAGCTCGGCAAGGTCGTGACCCGTGAGGTCGCGGTCGAGAAGACCTTCGGCGGGCCCATCGAGATGATGCGCCAAGGTGCCCAGGCCGCTCAGCGTGGGATCTTCGAGTGGGCCCGTCTCATGGGGCTGCTCAGCATCTCTCGCGGCATCATCAACCTGTTGCCGGTGCCGGTGCTCGACGGGGGCCAGATCCTCTTCTACGCCGTCGAGGGCCTTCGGGGCCGGCCGCTGTCCGCCGCCATCCGTGAGCGAGCCCAGCAGGTCGGTGTGCTCTTCCTCGTGCTTCTCATGATGATGGTGGTGGTGTTCGACATCCACCGCTGGGTCGCAGGCTGAGGATGGGCGATGCTGGCAGCCCGCACGATCCGGTCGTGCTGGGCGTAGACACCGCTGCGC
>JAERSX010000164.1 GCA_016845285.1 Deltaproteobacteria bacterium
GCCAGCGGTGCAGGTGAGCGTGTCGCCTTCCTCGGCATCGGTCGGGCTGAGGTCGACGTCATCCAGCTCGGGCGCCGAGTTTCCGACGGTCACCGTCTCGGAGAGCGCGGTGCCGTCCTCTTCGCCGTCGTTGGGCGTGACCGTGCAGGTGACCGAGTCTCCGCTGCTGTAGCCAGACGAGAGCGTGCTGCTCGTGCCCACCTCGGTCCCCGAGATGGTCCAGCTGTAGGTGCTCGCGTCGGTGTCTCCGTCGGCGTCTTGGTAGCCGGAGTACGAGCAGGTCAGGGGATCGCTGACGGCGGCATCGGCCGGACTCACGCTGACGCTGTCGATCTCGGGCTCGGTGTTGAGGATGGTGACGGTGTTGGACGGCACGGCCGAGCCGTCGTCGCTGCCGTCGTAGGGCGTGACGGTACAGATCACGTCCTCACCCTTGTCCCAGTACGTGTCGCTCAGCGTGGTGTCGGAGGTACCGGTCGAGGCTCCCTCGACAGACCAGGCGTAGCGGTAGGAGACCGTGTCGCCGTCGGCGTCCGAGGTGGTGCCAGGGGTGCAGGTCAGCGTGTCGCCTTCCTGAGCATCGGCCGGGAACAGTGAGACGTCGTCGAGCTCGGGTGCGGTGTTCTCGATGACGATGGAGTCATCGACGGCGGTGCCGCTGCTGAAGCCATCGTAGGGGGTCACGGTGCACATGACCGTGTCGCCGCCCGAGAACCCACTGCTGAGCGTGCTGGACGTGCCGGCGCTGCTGCCGTCGACGGTCCACAGATAGGTCGAAGAGTCCGGGTCGCTGTCGGCGTCGCTGTAGCCCGAGTAGCTACAGGTCAGGGTGTCACCCACCACAGCCGAGGAGGGGCTGATGCTGACCGAGGTGATGCTGGGCGCGGAGTTGCCCACGGTGACCGTGGCGCTCTGCGCGGTGCCGGTGTCCGTGCCGTCGTCGGGCGTGACCTCGCAGATCACGGTGTCGCCCGAGGCAAAGGAGCCGGTGCTCAGGGTGGCGTTGCTGCCCGCCGAGCTGCCGCCCACGGTCCAGCTGTAGGTGCTGCTGTCGCTGTCTCCGTCCGGGTCGCTGTAGCCGGAGTAGCTGCAGGTCAGATCGTCGGTGACGGCCGGAGAGCTCGGGCTGATGGAGACCGAGCTGATGCTGGGAGCGGCGTTGCCGATGGTGATGGTGTTCGACGGCACGGCCGAGCCGTTGTCGCTGCCATCGTTGGGCGTGACGGTGCAGTAGACCGGCTCGCCCTTCGACCAGTAGGAGTCGTCGAGGGTGGAGCTGCTCGCGGTGAGCGAGGTGCCGTCCACGTTCCATGCGTAGGTGTACGAGAAGCTGGAGTCGCCGTCTGCATCGCTCATCGAGCCAGGCGTACAGGTCAGCGCGTCACCCTCGATGGCGCCGCTCGGGGTCAGCGTGACGTCGGCGAGCACCGGTGCGGTGTTCTCGATGTCTACGGAGTCCTGCTGAGCCGTTCCGCTGGCGGTGCCGTCGTAGGGCGTGACGATGCAAACCACCGTGTCGTTCTTGCTGAAGGCGCCGCTGAGCGTGCTGCTCGAGCCGGAGCTCGAGCCGTTGACGGTCCACTCGTAGGTGGACTGGTCGCTGTCTCCGTCAGCATCGGTGAAGCCGGTGTACGAGCAGGTCAGGGTGTCGGCCACCTGGGGAGAGCTCGGGGAGATGGAGACCGAGCTGATGGAGGGCACGGTGTTGTCCACCGTGACGCTCTCGTCGATGGCGGTGCCGTCGTCTTCGCCGTCGTTCGGGGTCACCGTGCAGGTGACCGTGTCGCCAGACGAGAAGCCGCTGGAGAGCGTGGCGTTGGTGCCCACCACGCTGCCACCGACCGACCACTCGTAGGTGCTGCTGTCGCTGTCGCCGTCGTCGTCGCTGAAGCCCGTGTAGCTGCAGGTCAGCGTGTCCGAGACCTCTGGCGAGGTGGGGCTGATGCTCACACTCGAGATCTCGGGCAGGGAGTTCTCGATGGTGACGGTGTTGCTGGGGACCGAGGTGCCGCTCTTGGAGCCATCGCTCGGGGTGACCGTGCAGTAGACGTCCTCGCCCTTCGACCAGTAGCTGTCATCCAAGGTGGAGCTGGAAGCGGAGACGCTGTTGCCGTCGACGGTCCAGCTGTATCGGTAGGTGATGGTGTCGCCGTCGTCGTCGGAGGCGGTGCCCGGCGTACACGAGAGCGTGTCTCCCTCGTAGGGAGTGCTCGGTGTGACCGTCACCGAGGCCAGGGTCGGCGCGGTGTTCTCGATGCTGACCGAGGCGGTCGCCGACGTGCCGTCGCCGGTGCCGTCGTTGGGCGTGACCTCCACGCTGATGGTGTCGCCCTTGGCGGTGTCCGCGGCGGGGAAGGTGGCGCCCGTGCTCGCGGAGGACAACGTGCCGTCCACCGACCAGGCATAGCCATACGAGACAGAGTCGCCTTCGGCATCGGAGCTGTCGGTGGTGACGGTGACCGTCAGCGCATCGGTGGTGGTCGCGGGGTCGGGGGTCAAGGTGATGGTGGGCGCACCGGGCAGCCCGTTGACCAAGACGATGAGGGTCTCCGAGTTGGAGAAGCCGTCAGTGTCGGTGGCCGTGAGCGTGACCTCGTGCTGGCCCTGGGAGAGCTCCTCGGAGAAATCGGTTTCCCCGGCGTAGTTGGGGTTGTCGGTGTTGAACACGCCGTCCCAGTTGCTCTCCCAGCTGATGGTGAGTTCGTTGGCAGCATCACTCTCATCGACGATGGAGGCAGTGAACTGGATCTCCTCGCCTTCGTTGACCACGTCACCATCAGATGGGCTGGAGATGGTGATGATGGGCGCCTCGCCAACGGTGTAGGTGCTGCTGGTCTCACAGCTGAGGCCAGCGCTGTCCTCCACGACCAAGGTGAAGACGTGCTCGCCGGCTGTGAGGTCGGTGAGCTCCTGCTCCAAGAGCCCGTCGGCATCGGGGTTGGCAGATCCGAGCTCGCCGTCGACATCACTGGACAAGGTTGCGACGAGGCTGGTGGGCTCCTCCTCGGCATCGGTGGCGATCGCCGCAAAGCTCACGACGGCGTCGGGGGCCCCAGCGCTGCCGTCGTCGGGCGCGGTGATCTCACAGCTCGGCGCGGTGTTCGTGTCGAAGATCGTGACGGAGACCGCGTCACTACCGAGCTTTCCGAGGGTGTCTTCAGCCCACAGGGTGATGGTGTGCGTGCCGGCGCTGAGGGTGACGTCCTCGCCGGTGTAGCCGGCCGAGTCGGCGGCGGCGGTGGACAAGGTGCCGTCGAGATCACTCTCCCAGGTGGTCACCAGGAGCTCGGGGTTGTCGTAGTCGTCGCTGACCAGTCCATCGAGTGCCACCGCCACATCGGCGTAGCCAATGTCCCCGTCCTCGGGGGTGAGGATGGTGACCCCGGGAGCGTCGGTGGTGCCGACATCGAGCTGCACCGAGTAGGTGTCGGTGGCGCCCTGCGTGTCTTCCAGCTCCAGCTCGAGGCTGACGGAGGCCGCCCCGAAGTCCTCGAGCAACGGGGTAGCGAACTCGCACTCGGAGAAACCCGCCGTGTCGAGGCTCGTCCCGGTGCAGATCACCTCACCGTCGAGCCACCAGGTGGCGACCAGCTCGCTGGGACCATCGTCGGCGTCGTAGCCACTGCCACGAAAGGTGACGCTGTAGCCCTCGACCAGGACATCACCGTCGGAGTGGGAGAGGATCTCAGCGGTGGGGATGTTGTTGTTGACCTTGTCACCCTCGTCGGGATCGCAGCCCACAGCGGCGATCACGAACAGGGTCGATGCGAGGGTTCGCGTCGTGGGCATCAAGACTCCGGAGCGCGCAGGTGGGGCGCGTTCGGGCTGAGGTCGCCACATCAACCGACAGAAGCCCGTGGGGCCTGCTCGACGGGCTTCCCCCAACCCCGGGGGACACCGCAATATCGCATGTCAGGAGGTTCCTGACGACTCGAAAACATCGGTCGCCCCACGCCACCTCTTCTCCGGCTGGCCCAATCGTGGGTCAGGAACTCTGGCGTTCCTCCGCAGCGCGCACGGTGTTCTCCATCAACATGGCGATGGTCATGGGTCCCACACCGCCAGGCACCGGGGTGATGTAGGAAGCCCGAGCCTCCGCGCTGGCGAATTCCACATCGCCGCAAAGGCTGCCGTCATCGAGGCGGTTGATGCCGACATCCACAACGACAGCCCCCTCCTTGAGCCAGCTGCCCTGGACGAAGCCAGGCCGTCCGACCGCTGCGACCACGACGTCGGCCCGCCCCACGATCTCGGCCACGTTCCGGGTGCGGCTGTGGCAGACCGTCACGGTGGCGTTCGCCTGCTCGAGCAGCATGGCCATGGGGCGACCCACGATGTTGCTTCGACCGATGACCACCGCGTTGGCGCCAGAGAGAGACACCTCAGCGTCGGCCAGCATCACCATCACCCCTCGCGGGGTGCAGGGCACCAGGTGGGGGCGCCCTTGGCTCAACAAGCCCGCGCTCCAGGGATGGAAGCCGTCGACGTCCTTGTCGGGCTGGATGCGGTCGAGGATGGCGGTGGAGTCGAGATGTGCCGGCAGCGGAAGCTGAACCAGGATGGCATCGACGGTGTCATCGGCATTGAGGGCGTCGACCTGCGCCTCGAGGCTCTCCTGGGAGATGTCGGCGGAGAGGTGCAGGCTGACCTGGTGAAAGCCCAGACGCTCAGCACGGGCCCGCTTGCGCTTGACGTACACGGAGCTCGCGGGATCCTCACCCACTTGGATGACCGCGAGGCCCGGCGCACGCTGCAACGCAGCGATCCGAACCCGAAGCCCAGGGGCGAGAGACTTGGCGAGGCGACGTCCGTTGAGGAGGACTGCCATCAGTCTGCCGCCGGGCTGCTGGTCGAGCTGCCAGAGCTGCCAGAGCTGCCAGAGCTGCCAGAGCTGCCAGAGCTGCCAGAGCTGGTGTCTCCACCCGAGCTGCTCGAGCTGGTGTCTCCACCCGAGGACGAGTCGGACACAGACGAACTCTCCGAGCCACTGCTGCTGGACGGCTCGCTGGTCCCGCTGTCGCTCTTGAGACCGTAGTGGTCCTTGTACCAGCCGCCTCCCTTGAGCACGAAGGACGACCGACTCACGAGCTTTTTCACTTCGTGCTTCCCGCACTCGGGACAGTCCTTGACAGGATCCTCGGAGATGCGCTGCAGCTGCTCAAACTCGTGGCCGCAGTCGGGACAACGGTATTCGTAGATGGGCATGGCCGACTCCACTGAGGGGGGACCACCGGAGGCCCTCCCGCGAGGCGGGCGCCTTAGCCCGCCACGCCGGGGGCCGCCCTTTGGACGCCCTCCCGGAGGAGCGCTACGTTCCGCCCCCATGAGCTGGTCCCTGGTCATCCTCGCTGCAGTCATCGCGGCCCCCGCGCTGGTGCTCGGGGTCGGCGCCGCCATCAACATCACCGCACGTGGCGTACGCCCTCTCCCCTCTCGCGAAGGCATCGCCTGTTGGGCGCGGGAGACCGCAGCCTCTCTGCTCATGTTGCCCATGCTGGTGCTCGGCGGCTGGGAGTGGGCGCCAAAGGCGGCACGCGACTGGGACCCGGAGGCGGAGACCCAGGACGTTCCTGTGATCCTGGTCCCGGGCTACGCCTTGAACCGCGGCACCTTCCTGGTGCTGGCCCTCTACCTACGCCGGAGAGGGTGGCGCTGGGTCTGGGGCCTCAACAACCGACCACACTCCTGCCCCGCCGATCGCTTCGTCACCCGGCTCTCCGATCGGGTGGACCGGGTGCTGGCCCAGACCGGAGCCAGCCAGGTAGATCTCGTGGGCCACAGCATGGGTGGAGCCCTGGCCGCCGCCTACGTGGTCGACCACGCCGCAGCTGACAAGGTGCGCCGGATCGTCAGCCTGGGCACCCCCTGGGACGGCACGGACATGCACGTCTGGGGGTTCCGCCGGCAAGCGAAGGACCTGGCTCCACGCGCGGAGCTCCTGGCGAGGGCGCGCACCGTCGACGTCCCCCTCGTGGGCATCTGGAGCGAGAGCGACATCATCGTCGTCCCTCCCAAGAACGCCCGGCCGCCCCATGGCTGTGCGGTCCACCTCCCCCACATCGGCCACCTCGACCTCCTGCTC
>JAERSX010000165.1 GCA_016845285.1 Deltaproteobacteria bacterium
TCGTAGCCACCGTCGTCTGTGTGGCGCATGAGCACGCAGCCCATCAGGCTCCAGGACAGGGTGCGATCGACCAGGGTGCCGCCGGTGCCCCCCTCGAAGGCATACAGCCGGTCCTTGCCCGCCGAGGCCGGGGGGCTCACGTCGAGGGCGACGGCCTCCACCTCTCCCTGGGCCCCTCCATGAGGCCGCCGGTGCACGGCGACTGAGCCGATGCGCCCGGTGATCTCCGCGGGTGCCTGGTAGTGGAGCCAGCTGTCGCCGGGGAAGTTCAGGCAGTCGCTCCAGGGCTGGAGCTGGGTGTAGCGGTACAGGATTGGATCGTGGGCGGCGTTGCCCTGAAGTCCCGCCAGGGCCCCTGGCCCGCGCAGCTCGTGATCGGAGGCCCCCTGCGCCCAGGTCCGGACGCGCTTCATCATGGCCTCTCGCGTCACCGTGCCCATCGCCTCGTAGTAGGGGTCGAAGGGGAACACCAGGCTCTGGCCGTAGAGCTGGTAGGCCAGCACGGCCAGATCGAGGTGAAAGATGAGGGGGTGGTAGGGGTAGCCGGGCGTCTCGACGGGGCCCGAGTCACCTGCATTCAGGCTGCTGGCACCCAGGGTGTCGCCCAGAGGCGAGTCGAGGGCGCCCTCTACGGCCGACTCCAGATCTACGTTTCCGTGCTTGGAACAGGCCACCAGGAGGCCGGGCAGTCCGATCAAGACCGAACGACGGTCGAACATGAACACTCCACCTGCGGGCAGTGCCCACAGTCTCTGTCAGCGGTGCAGGGAGAACCTTACGCGCTTCGACACGATCTGTTGAGCCCGATTCTGTGGGGCTTTGCGCGGGTGGGTCCAGACGCGGGGTCACTGTACAGGTGTCATGACACACACACATGCCTGTGGCTCCGAGGGTGGCGCTCGCTCCAGCCCCGGACGTCACCTCGCTCGGCGTCGACCGACGGAGTGGTCAGCGCCGCCGACGCAGCAGGGCCAAGGGCGCCAGGAGGGCCAGCCAGCCAGGTGCGACGGGGGCTCCGCAGGCGCATCCCTCGTCGGCCACGGCCACGGCGCAGACCTGCTGGCGGTCGGCGGTCAGGCACTCCCAGCCTTCGGGACACTCGGCCGTGGTGTCGCAGGTGGTCGAGCAGTAGCTGTCGGCGCCGTCGGCCAGACACAGCTCGCTCAGGCAGTCGGTGTGGTCCACACAGGCGTCGCCGACCTCCCCCTCACCCGGGAGCGCGAGGTCGGCGTAGACCTCGCAGATGCCGGCGATGTCGTCGTCCTCGAGAGTGCGCGCATCGGGGTGGCCGTCCATGACGGGGTTGAGGGTGGCGCCGGTCACGTCGCTGTGCCACAGGCCAAGGAGGTGTCCGATCTCGTGGGTGACGGCGCCCTGGATGTCGAAGACCGCGACTCCATCGCCCTCATCGGCGGACCAGAAGTAGCTCTCGGCGTTCAGGGCCAGGTCGGCCTCGACGATCTCGTTGCCGGCCGTCACCACCTGAGGAGCGCTGAGCAGGGCCGCGTCCTCGGGCCAGCCGCTCGCGATGATGAAGATGGTGTTCTCGCCGTCCACCTCGCCCCAGGTGGCCTCGCTGCGTCCCTCGTAGGAAAAGCTGAGCTCCACGCAGTCCACCGCCTCCCAGGTGGCGAAGGCATCCTCGATGGCGGTCAGGGTGTCGTCCTCGTCCACCCCTTCGAGCTCGACGTGCACGGTGTAGGGGATCGGGAAGGCCTCAGCGGGCCAGGCCGCACCGATGGTGTCGTAGGCGTGGGCGCCGCTCGACAGGAACACAAGGGTGGAGATCACCATCGGAGGAGCCCTCCCAGGGCCAGGGTGTCGTTGGGGCGCTCGATGCCGCGGCCCAGGTCGACCACTCCATCGCTGGCGGGCGCAGCTTGTTCGCGGGACAGGGTGCCCTCGACGTAGACCGTGAGCCGGGCGTCGGGATCGAGCCAGGAGAGTCGAGCGGTGCCGAGCAGCCGTGCTTGCTCACCGGCCTCGAGGCCGGTCGCGCGCTCACCGCGGGTGAAGAGGCCCAGGCTGCCCCAGGCCCAAGTCGGCCCGCGCAGGCCGAGCTCGGCGAGCACCTCCTCGAGCTCCTGGCGGGTGCTGCCGTCGATCTGAGCCCGCACCCAGCCACCCCCGAGCAGGAGGGGCCCCCAGCGCAGGGCGCCGTCGGCCGAGGTGAGCCACACGTCGCTCACGGTGTCGGAGACACGGCTGAGGACGGCGCCACCGAGGTGCAGGGCCAGCCCGTCCTGGGAGATGTCCTGACGGCTCGACGGTGGGCCGAGGGGGGTCAGCTCGGCGCGGGCCCAGCGGTAGGGCGCGTCGGTGGTGGCCGAGGCGTAGGCCAGGCCTCCCTCGAGGGAGGCGCGCTCGGGCCAGGCCAGGTCGGCACCGATGCCGGCGGCGTGGAGGGGCAGGGCGGCACGGGAGACCACGGGTCGCACGCTCAGGGCGTGATCTTCGGCCTCGACACGCCGGTCGGGGGTGACGGGCAGATCGCTCCGGCCCATCCAGACGCCGCCGTGTCCCATGGGCTCGGACCAGCCGAGGGTGGCTGCGGCGGCCTCCAGGCCACCCGCGTGGAAGACGCCCTCCTCGATGCGCAGCTCGGCGTGGGTGTTGTGGGGGCCCGCGACCTCGAGGGCCAGCACGCTCTGGGCGAGTCGGGCGCCCGGCAGCTGGATCCAGTCCTGGCGGACCAGGGCCGCCTCCGAGCCGACCAGCGGCACCCACTGAGCACCCAGCACGGCCTCGACCTCCACGTCGACGGCCTCGGCTGCGTGGACAGCGCCGGTCAGCAGGCACAGGGCGAGTGCGGAGCTCATGGGGCGGCGACCGCGCTCTGCTCCAGGTAGTAGAAGGTGTTGGCGTGCCCGGCCGACGTGAAGTCGGTGTGGAAGCCCATGAAGGTGAAGCCCCACTGCCCGTCGGCCACAGTCAGGCGCACCGCGGCGGGGCTGCCCTGGTGGTCGGCGATGTCGGGATGTACCCAGCTGCCCAGGGTGGCGCCGGTCTCGTCCAGGGTGCGCAGGGCGCCGCTGCTGTCGGCCGTCAGGAAGGCGGTGCCCGTCCAGGCGACGGTGGGATGGAGAGCGTCCTCGCCCAGGGTGACGCGGGCGGTCTCCGCGCCCGTGCCGTCGACGAGGATCAGCGTGGCGCCGTCGTCGTCGTGGAGCGTGACGGCCAGCAGGCTGCCGCTCCAGGCGAGGCCGGGTCGCGCCTGCCAGCCGCACTCCAGCTCGAGGACCTGCTGGGTGGTGATGCCGCTGTCGTCGAGCAGGGTGAGGACCGCGGCTTCGCCGGAATCGGCGCAGCTCACCACGGCGCTGCCGGTCTCGGTGGCCGTCACACCGAGGGTGCGCGCGCTCGTGTCGAGGGGCAGGGCGGGGCCGCCGATGTCGCCGTCGGTGATGGGCAGAGCCCAGAGCTTTGCGTCGGTGTCGGACACGATCAGCCAGGCTCCCGCAGCCTGGAGCTGACGCGCTGTGCCCTCGAAGTAGACCGGGGTGGTGCCACCGTCCCAGCTGCCATCGTCGCCGAGCACGCCGCTGACGATGCCCGGGGTCGCGAAGATGTCGAGCCAGACGAGGCGAACACCGCCATCGACCGGGATGGCGGCGCCGGTGTCGACGTCGCTGTAGCAGGTCTGGGGGACCAGGAGCTGCGAGGCCGTCTCGCCGCTCGCGCCAGACAGGTGGGTGTAGCGGACCCCGCCCTCCTCGTCGGCATCGCAGTACAGCGT
>JAERSX010000166.1 GCA_016845285.1 Deltaproteobacteria bacterium
GGGTCGTGAAGGCCCGGTCGTTGTCGACGCCATCGGCACCGTCCGCCAACATGCCCTGCACCGCCTCCACCGCCTCCTCGACGGTGAAGCTCTCGTCGATGTAGGCGTGCGGGCCGTGCACCTCGCCGTTGACGTCCCAGAGGAAGGCCACCCGGAAGGCCGAGCCGTGCGCCAGCAAGCCCTCGAAGAAGCCGGGCAGGGCATCGTCGAAGCGCTCCGCGAAGGCACCGTTGGGGCCGGAGATCACCGTCTCGTTGGCGTGGATGAGCGCGGTGGCCTTGCTCTGCTCACCCACGACCCAGCTCAGGCTGCGCTCGTCATCGAAGGAGCCGGTGCCGCCGAGCTCGACCAGCAGATCCTCGACGTCGGTGCTCACCGTGACGGACGTGTTCACCGCGCCCTGGTCGGAGGGCGCGAAGCGCACGGTCGCCGCCACGCTGTCGAGGGGGTCGAGGGACAGCGGCAGCTCCTCCGTGAGCTCGAGGGAGAAGGCACTGTCACCCTCGAGCTCGACGGCCTCCAGCGACACGGGCACCTCGCCCACGCTGGACAGGGTGAGCGACAGCTCCTCGGCACAGCCGACGGCCACCTCGCCGAAGTCGTGTTCGGACGGGCTCATGGCGAGGATCGCGACCGGACCACCCGAGTCGTCCCTGACCTCGTCCACCGGGCTCGCGGGGGTCGAGCTCGGCGTGCACGACAGGGCCCACAGCCACCACACGAGAACCTCCGAGCGTCCAGTATGGCGGACGGAGTCAGGTGGTCTCAACCGGGCGTGCGAGGCCCCCATCGACGACCCGAGCCCGGGTCCACCGAGTCACGGCTCCCAGCTGACGCGCAGGTTCGAGTAGATGGGCCCCACCTGCCCCTCGTAGACGTTGTCCCGGCCGAGGAAGACCGTCGTCAGCGGCTGGGTGCGCCCGCTGAAGCCCAGGCTGTCCAGCTCGGTTCCGTCGAGGGAGACGCGCACGGCCGAGTCGTCCCAGTCCACGCGCCAGGTGTACACATCCGAGGGGTCCCAGCTCGCGCTCGCGATGAGCCGGACCTCTTCGCGGGAGTCGCCTCCCATGGCGGCCGCGAGGAGCTTGACGCCCGTGCCGTAGTTCGTTCCGGTCCGGATGTTCCACCACGCCTCGTCGGTGTCGAAGACCGCCTGGGAGCCATCTTCGGAGGTGTAGAGGTTGATGATCTGGTGCTTGTCCGAGCTGTACTGGGTGGTGGGATCGAAGTTGCGGACGTCGATCTCCAGCGAGCCGGATCCGTGAATGGCCGTGTCGAGGACGAGCACGAGCTGATCGTAGGCGCCGGTCGTCTGCCAGCCGTCGGCGGTGAAGCTGCCACCCGAGATCTGCTTGTCGGCGAAGCCGTCCTGCAGAGCGGCCTCCGTCAGGGGGTCGACAACGCTGCCCCCGGCGCACTCCACCACGACCGAGGCGGACACGGTCTCTCCGAACCAGCGCACGCCTTCGTGCACCATGCGCCAGTCGGTCGTGTAGGTCGCAGGGGCGTCCGGCCCCACCAGCGGGAACTCGAAGGTGTAGGTGTCCCCCGTGGGCACCGCGACCCCATCCGGCAGCCAGACCCGCGTGTCGCTCGAGTAGAGGGGGTCCTCGTCGTCGACCGCTCCGAGCTTGTAGCCAGCGTCCCGCGTCCACGTGGCCGACCCCGTGTTGCGGACCGTGACCGAGCCCGTGGTGGCGTCGGCGCAGGCCAGCGCCGTGGGCAGGTCGCTCGTGACGATGACCGCGGCGTCCTCATCGAGGGGCGGAGCTCCGGTGTCTTCAGCGGGCTCGCCGTCGGCGAGGGAGCCCGTGTCGTCGAGCGCACCGGCACTGTCGCCCGGCCTGTCGTGGTCTCCCCGCGTGGGGTGTTCGGCCGACGCGTCGTCGGTGGGGGCGCAGCCGAGGGCGAGCAAGGCGAGGTGGAGCACGGTCCTGCCGCGGTGCCGTGCCCATGCTACCGCCATGCACCACCTCGTAGGTGCCGAATGGGTGAAGTGGGGCCGACCGGGCCGTCTCCTCGCGGAGGCAATACGGTTCCCTCGTCTCTACCGAGGTGCACATGGCGAAGTGGCAAGCAGAGAGAGTGACTCAGGCACTGCGGTTCGCTGCAGTGGCCCACACCGGCCAGCAGGTGCCCGGCACGGATCTGCCCTACCTGCTTCACCTGACCCAGGTGATGTCGGAGGTGGCCGCGGCACTCCAGCTCGAGCCCGCCGACGACGGTGAGCTCTCGTTGCTGTGTGCGGTCCTGCACGACTGCGTGGAGGACACCGAGGTGACGGTCGAAGAGGTCGCTTCGCGGTTCGGCGACGCCGTGGCCGCTGGTGTGGCGGCGCTGAGCAAGGACCCCTCGCTTCCCAAGGCCGAGCGGATGGCCGACAGCCTGCGCCGCATCCGAGACGAGCCCATGGCCGTCTGGAAGGTCAAGCTGGCCGATCGCATCACCAACCTCCAGCGACCACCCGCACACTGGTCTCGCGACAAGGCCACCCGGTACCGCCAAGAGGCCCAACAGATTCTCGATGCACTCGGTGACGCCAGCCCACGACTCGCCCACCGCCTCCGACAGAAGATCGATGCATATGGGGCCCTGCTGCCCACCAGCTGAGCTCGTCGACCGCTCACAGCTCGTGAGAAATGACGTCTGACAGCAGACAAACGAAGCTTCCCAAGCTCAGCCTCGTATACTGCTCCCCCCCCCCAGACAGGTCAGATTCAATGTACCGAAACGAAGACGAACGC
>JAERSX010000167.1 GCA_016845285.1 Deltaproteobacteria bacterium
CTCGGAGGGGGGCTCGAGGCCGACCCTGAACGACGGGTGCCTGCGAAGCATGGTCGTTCCGCGGCAGGTTCGGCGACCTATCCCGGATCGAAGTACCTCGTCGGATCTGATCCCGGGGTGTCCGCCGAAGATCGTCGCGGAATGCCACGTCGGGGGACCGCGCAGCGCTCTCTCTCGACGCGCACGTTAGCTCCCCCGCCATGAGTCGGACTCCGCCGCCCCCACGCACGCCGCCCACCACCCTTGGCGCCACCTACAAAGATGCGCTGGCCTGCCTCTTCGGCAACCTGGGCACCATCATCCTGGTGGTCTTTGCGTACGCGGTGGTCACCGCCAGCATCGATCACACGATCTACACGACCTTCGGCAGCCCCGGTGAGCAACCTGACCAGTCCACCTTGATCAAGGTGCTGCTGGGCTGGGAAGCGGCCAGCCTGGTCACCGAGATCCTGCTGGGCCCGCTCTTCGCCGCCGCCGCCGTCTACATCGGCCGGGAGTGGCTGGCTCAGCGCTCCGTGAGCATCTACGGCGCCGTGAACTTCGGGCTGAACCGCTACGCCCGCATCTTCCTGCCCCACATGGCCGCCCAGATCCAGATCCGCCTGGGCCTGCTCATCCTGGTGCCAGGCATCCTCTACATCATGCAGTTCGCCTGCGTGGACAGCGCCGCCGCCCTCGAGACACGCACGCAGTGGGCCCTCGACCGCAGCAAGAAGCTGACCCGTGGCCGGCGCAAGCGCATCTTCATGCTGCTGCTGCCCGTGCTGCTCATCACCCAGGTCATGGCCTTCGCAGACCTCTGGGCCATCGGTCAGGGCGCCTGGATGCTGGCGATCCTCCACGTCTTCCAGCACCTGCTCATGTTCACCATGGCCCTGTCCTTCTTCCTGGTCTACGCCGAGCGCACCACGCCCCGACCCCAGGCCGCGGCACCGAAGGCCGACACAGCAGAGGCCGACACAGCAGAGGCCTGAGCGGCCGGCCCGAGAACGGGAAGCCGCAGCTGCCCTCAGCGCGAGCCCAGCGCCGCGACCTTGTCCAAGAGCCGTTGGTCGCGGTCCGTCACCAGGTTCACCACCACCCCATCGCGTCCCGCACGCGCGGTCCGTCCCGCCCGGTGCAGGTAGTTGTCGACCTCGCGAGGCAGGTGCACATTGACCACGCGATCGACGCCGTCGATGTCCAGGCCCCGACCCCCCAGATCGGTCGTGAGCAGCAGGTGGACCTCGCCGTTGCGGAAGGCGCGCAGGTTGCGGCGGCGCGCCACCCGCTCCATCTCGCCTCGGTACAGCGCGTGGGCCACGCCTGCCTCGTGCAGCCACTCGGCGATGCGGTCGCACTGGGACCGGGTGTTCGCGAACAACAAGGTGGGGGTCTGGGGAGACTCCGCGAGCACCTCGACGAGCAGGCTGCGGCGGTCACCGTGGGGCACCTGGCGGTTGTCGACGCGGAGGGTGGACACGAGCTGGCCGCTCCCCTGGGTCCGCACGATGAGCAGCGTGCTCCCGAAGAGCTCGTCGATGACGGACTCCAGCGAGGCCGGCAGCGTGGCCGAGAACGCGATGGGCTGCACTCGCGGAGCACAGGCGCCGACGATTCGCCGCGCGACGGGCAAGAAGCCCGGGTCGATGACCTGATCGGCCTCGTCGAAGACGAGCATGCGCACGTCGTCCAGGCGCAGCTCACCGGAGTCCACGAGCTGGAGCAAGCGGCCTGGTGAGGCCACCAGGATCTCGAACTTTCCGGCCACCGCACGGCGCGCCACCCGCTTGGCCGAGCCCCCGAGCGCCACGCGTACCCTCAAGCGGGTGCCATGGGTCAGGCCCTTGAACACCTTGGCCACCTGCTCGCCGAGCTCGCGACCGGGCACGAGGACCAGCCCACGGGGACGTCCCTCGTCGGCCACCATCGAGCCGGCGAGCTCGAGGGACTTGAGGCGATGCAGGAGCGGAAGCACGTAGGCCAGTGTCTTGCCGCTGCCCGTCTCGGAGACCCCGAGCAGCCCCTCTCCGTCGAGCAGGTGCGGCAGGGTGCTGGCCTGGATCTCTGTGGGCCGGGTGATGGACTGGTCGCCCAGGCTGGCCACCAGGGACGGCAAGAGCGGCAGATCGGCGAAGCGAGACACGGGCAACTCGGGGTCTGGAAGCCCGCTCCTATCTCGCACAGCTCGTAGACCTCGGTCCACCAACCACCGAACACCACCGGCTGCGTCCCCCCGGGGTTAGCCACGCCTCTATGGCCGAAGCCGTCGCCTTCCTCGATCACCTGCCCGCCGCCATGGTGCCCGGTGCCCGCCTGGGTGGCCTGCCCGAGGGCACACCGGCCTGGGCCCTGGCGCGCTGGATCAAAGCCGAAGAGCCCCTTCCGCTCGGGGTGATCGCGGGCACGCCGGCCGACGCAGACGTCCTCGCCCGGGAGCTGCGCTTCCACCTCGCCGACCACGTGTCGGTGGTGTCGCTGCCCGCCGACGATGTGCGGCCCTTCGATGGGCTGTCTCCCGGTCCTGCCGTGGTTCGAGCACGGCTCCAGACCCTCGATCTGCTCGGCCGGAGCGAGCCCGTTGTCGTGGTGCTGCCCGCCCGTGCCCTGCTCCAGCGGGTGCTGTCCCCGGCAACGCTGGCGGCACATCGTCTGCGCCTGGCCGAGGGGGTGATCCTCGACCCCGAGACGCTGGTCGGCCAGCTGGTGGACATGGGCTACCACCGGGTGCCGCAGGTGGACGAGCGCGGGTGCGTGGCCCGACGAGGTGGTGTCGTCGACATCTGGCCCACCGACCGCGACGAGGCCGTACGCATCGAGTACTTCGACGACGAGATCGAGTCTCTGCATCGCCTCGATCCCACGACCCGACGGGGACGCGGGCCCGCCGGCGAGATCTTCCTGCTGCCGGCTCGGGAAGCGCTGGTGAGCCCCGAGGCCCTGACGCGCGCCAGCGAGGCCACGGCCCGCGCCGTCGACCACATGGGCGGTGGACAGGCCACCCGTCGACGCGTGCTCCGGGAGCTCAAGAGCGGGCTCTGGTTCCCCGGCGCCGAGGACTACCTCGCGGCCCTGCATCCCCTGGTCGATCCGCTGAGCGTCCTCGGCCGGGTGGTGGTGGTGGAGCCCCGAAAGGTCGACGAGGAGCTCGCTCTCTTCGAGCAGCTCGTGCGCAACCGCTGGAACGCTGCCCCGGTGGACGAGCGCGCCTGTGTGCTGCCCAGCGACCGCTACGCCAGCGCCGACGAGGCC
>JAERSX010000168.1 GCA_016845285.1 Deltaproteobacteria bacterium
GTCTCGGTGCCCCAGGCCACCGCGCCGAGAGAGGCGGTGCGGGTCTCCCAGGAGATGACGATGCCGTCGGTGGGGCCGGCCTCGTCGGTCCAGCTGAGGTACGGGCCCAGGTAGGGGAACTCGGCGGTGGCGTGGTACTCGCGCCCATCGCTGTCGTCGATGGTGTCGCCATCGTCGAAGACCATGTGCAGGGCACGTGTGTCGGCAGGCAGCGCGATCTCGATCTCGAAGCCTCCGCTGTCGAGGGGCTCCAGCTCGGCGACGAGGAAGTAGTACTCGACCACGTTGTCGTAGGGCTCGGCCTGGAACTCGACGTCCTCGTCGATGGGGCGCCAGCCGTTGAAGCCGTAGGTCATCGACAGCCCTTCGCTGTTCGCCAGCGCGCCTGTGTAGGTGATGGTCGCGGTCTCGCCTGGCACCAGGGGGTCGGGTGACACGTCGACGTCGAGCGTTGGCGCGGTCTCCAGGATGGTCCATGGCTGGACCTCGGCGGGCTCGGAGCTGGTCGACACCCGGGTGGTGCCGTCGTCGACCTCGAGGTGGCACTGCCAGGACTGGCCCTCGTGGGCACGGTCGGGCGGCACCTCGGCCTCGTCCACACCAGCATCTTCACCGTCGACGGTCCAGCTGAAGACCTGGCTCAGCGGGTCCCCGTCTGCGTCAGCGGCCTCTTCGAGGACCTCACAGCGGAGCGCGTCGCGGCCGGCGATGGCTGGGTCGGGTTGGAGGGAGACCGTGCCCGCAGTGGCGGGCGTGTTGGCACCAGATCCGGTCTGGTCGGAGCCGGAGTCGGCGGGGGTACCACCACCAGGTTGTGATGATCCTCCACATGCCAAGGCCCCACACATGGCGAAGGGGAACATGACGGGCTGTCGCACGGAGCTTCCTCGTTCCGCCACGCTACCGCCTCGAGGCGACCTTGGGGTCTCCCCGAGGTCTCAGTCTGTCAGGGGATGGTCGCTCCAGGCGGGGAGGTGCTCCACCGTGTCGGCGACGTCCTCCGAGAAGGGGAAGCCCCAGGCCGTGTAGAAGTCGCGAAGGTCGCGCTCCGTGGCCAGGCTGGTGGCCTCGACCAGCGCGTCGATGCGGGCCTGGTCCGAGCTGGGCCGCTCCGAAGCCGGCATCTCCACGAACTGGGCGTGGACCTCCATGATGGGCTCCCAGCCGAAGGCCTCCTGGAGCTGGAGGTAGGTCTCCAGCGCCACCCAGACCGACCAGTCGGCGGAGAAGTTCGCGCCGCCCGCGAGGTATTCCTCGATGCGATCGGCGCGGCTGTCTGGCGACAGGGAAGGGTGCGCGTCGTTCCGCGAGATGCCGAGCACCTCTTCGCTGCCGTGCACGCTGAAGAGGTTGCACGTGGCTTCGGTGGTGCCTGGCAGGATCAGGGGGTCGAGCTGGTGGTTGTGGCCGAGCTCGTGGAGGGGCCCCCAGGCCCCGTCCCACGTGAGGGTGTCGAGGTGGGTGAGCTCGGCGGTGGACTCGAGGTGACCCATGATCGGGTAGCCGGAGTGCATCCAGCCGGCGCTGATCTGCCGGTCGAGCACCATGCGCTCGGGCCGGGACCGGTCGCGGGAGACACCGGCGAGATCGGCCTGGGCGTCCATGACGGTCGCCCACAGGTCGAGCACCTCGGACGGGTCGGTCACCTGGAGCTCTGTGAGGTCGTGGGTGGGCAGGGTGAAGATCAGGTGCTCGGTCTCGACCTCGGCCCACGGCACCTCGGCTGCGTCCAGCCAGGCCTCCCAGTCAGCGGGGTCGGTCTCCCCGTGCACGAAGCGGGGCATGGCCAGGGCACCCGCCACGGTGATCTCGCCGCTGCCCAGCTCGGTGCCGGCTGGCACGCGCAGGTAGACCGGGCCACCGAAGCCACTCGCGGCGGTGGTCTGTGTGGTGTCCACGGGGTCGGTACGGACGAGCTCGGGGGCTCGCCAGAGCTCTTCCTTCGACCAGAGGGTGTCGGCGTGGGCGCCGATCTGGAGCTCGAGGCCCTGGTCGACCCAGGTGTCGGGCACGGTCAGGGTGACGGCCTCGGCAGGTGCGGCGTAGGCGCCGGTGCTGAGCCAGAGATCGGCGGTCGCACCCGCGTAGACGAAGTCGCTGTCTCGCCCTGCCCAGGTGGCGTCTACCGTGCGCGTGATCGTCCCCCGAGTGGCCTCCTGGGCAACGGCGCCCGGGAAGTCCGAGGCCGCGGCGGCTTCGGTCACCTCGTCGTAGGGGGACTCCAGGGCAAGCACGGTCTCCAGGGCGAGGGCCAGGGCCTCGACCGGCTGCTCGGCGAGGACGATGGGTGCCTCCTCGGTGGGTACGACGGCGGGTACCTGGGCCAGGAAGCTGCGGGCGAGGTCCCACCAGTCGGAGAAGGTGACGGGGAGCTCGCTCGCGGCGAAGCGAGCGGTGTCAGAGCCGGTGGTGAGCTCGGTCTCTTCGAGCTCTTCGACGCCGTTGACGTGGTCGGCCAGGGCGCTCAGGGCGTGGCCGTGGTGGTGCAGGGTGCCGGGCAGGGTGTCCTCGTCGAGGACATGGACCCCTCCGGCGCTGTACTGGACACTCACGGTCAGACCCAGCGGGTTCAGGAGCTGGTTGCCCGGGTACTCCGTCGCTGGCTCGGCGTAGTCGGGACCGTAGTACCAGGCGTGGCCGCCCACCACGAGGCCTCCGCCCCCCTCGACGAAGGCGTGCAGAGCGTCGAGCTCATCGGCGCTGTGAGCTGTGTATACATCTGTCACATAGACATCGAGGCCGTCGAGCTCATCGGCAGATGCACGTGTGGCTGAGAGACTGAGATCGTCGGTCAGCCAGTCGACCAGCGAGGTCGAGTAGCCCTTCGATACACCCACCACCGGCGCCTCACCGCCAAACCGGACGGCGTTGTCCAGCAAGGTGTGCAGGCCGGTGTCTGCCTCGGGGCCGTGGAGGATGCCCTCGTGGCCGAAGCTGACCACCCAGCCGTCGCCCGCTCGGCTCGACGCGACCATGGTGTGTCCGGCATCGTCGATGATCACCGGGCAGGCCTGCTCTCCGTGGACCACGAAGGGGGAGAAGCCGGCGCCGGTGACGTCGATGCTGTCGATGCCGCTCCGCAGGAGGGTCTGGTCTGCCGTGCAGTCGTAGAT
>JAERSX010000169.1 GCA_016845285.1 Deltaproteobacteria bacterium
GATGAAGCTCACGGGCTCCTTGGGCGACGTCATGAAGGAATCGGTTGGCGTGGCCACCTCCTTCGTGCGGGCGTCGGCGCCCGACTATGGGATCGACGAGAAGGTCTTCGAGGACACCGACTTCCACGTGCACGTGCCCTCGGGTGCTGTGCCCAAGGACGGCCCCTCGGCTGGCGTCACCATGATGACGGCCATCGTCTCGCTGCTCACCGGCATCACGGTGAGCCATGAGCTGGCCATGACCGGCGAGGTCACCCTGCGGGGTGCCGTCCTGCCGGTGGGCGGGGTCAAGGAGAAGGTACTGGCCGCACACCGGGCCGGCATCAAGCGCGTCATCCTCCCGGCGAAGAACAAGAAGGACCTCCCCGAGATCCCCGACGAGATTCGGGATGCCCTCGAGTTCCATTTCTGCGCCCGCGTGGAAGAGGTCCTCGAGCTCGCGCTGGGCAAGGACAACATCGACTCCCGCAAGGCGGAGTACGAAGCCGAGCAGCAGGCCCGGAAGAACGCCGAAGCCGCGGGTGGCGAAGCCCGAGCCTGAGCGTCCCGCGGCGGTTCAGCCGTCGTCGGGATGAACGGGAGGCTCGAGACTCCAGGGACAGCTGCGGCTCCAGCTCCGCTTGGCGTCGTAGCCCTGGGTCTCGTCGAGGTAGTCCCGCTCCCGCTTGAGGAAGCCATCCTCTTCCCAGTCGCGCACGGTCACGATCCGGTGTCCGGCGCTGGGTGTGGTCACCACGCGGTCGTTGATGCAGTCCTCGTCGTAGAACCACTCGGTGTGCAGGGTGACGAGGCCGTTGGCGCCGGCGTCTACCTCCTCGATGAGGGGGTTGCCGGCACTGTCCCAGAGCCAGGACGTCCGGTCGTCGGGCGTGCCGTCCGCGTCGCTGTCGGTCTCGAGGAGGGCCACGTAGCCGTGCTCGTCGTGGTCGTAGGTCTGCACGAGGTCGGACACCCCATCGCCGTCGTAGTCCCAGTGCTCTGCGGTGAGCAGGCCGTTCGTCCAGGTGTAGTCGACGCCCCCATCGGCACTGCCGTCCATGTCGGTGTCCCAGGACAGGTAGACCAGCTGTTGGTCGTCGTAGGTGTACGCCCAGGTCCGATCGGTGGAGCCGTCGCTGTCGCGGTCGTAGGCTTGTGAGGTGATGAGGCCGTTGCTCCAGGTCCACTCATAGGTGTAGGTCGACATGCCCCAACAGCGCTCGCTGACCAGCTGGCCCTCGGTGTCCATCTCGTAGACACAGCTCAGCGTGTTCTCGTCGGGTTCGTCGCCGTCCTCTGTCTTCCAGGCCACGAGGTGGCCGTCGCCGTCGTACCAGGCGCGCGTGGTGTCAGGTTCGTCACGTGTGGGATCGGCATCGTCGATGAGCAGGACGAGGCAGCCAGACAAGTCCACCTCGGGAGGGGCCGGACACTCCTGGAGGAGGTCTCCGCTGTCGTCGCCGGTTTCGCCGCCTGCCTGCCCGCCGACAGGTGTCTCGCCAGAGCCGGTGCAGCCCAGACCGAGCGTGGACGAGAGGAGCAGCAGAGGCAGGTGGGCTTTCAAGGAGACCATCGTAGCGGGCCTGGGGGCGACGGGCGATCTCATCGGTCGGATGGTGCTCCGAGAGCGTTCCGGTCGGGTTAGTCGGCCGCATGTCGACCCCCCGACCCATCCGCAAGGTTCTCATCGCCAACCGTGGTGAGATCGCTGTCCGCGTCATCCGAGGCTGCCACGAGCTCGGCATCGAGACCGTGGCTGTGTACTCCGAGGCAGACCGCCAGGCCGGCCATGTTCGCGCCGCCATGGAGGCTCGCTGCATCGGCCCAGCACCCAGTGCTGAGAGCTATCTCCGGTCCGATCGCATCTTGGCGGTCGCCCGTGAGACCGGAGCCGACGCCATCCACCCTGGCTACGGCTTCCTCAGCGAGAACGCGACATTCGCCAGGCAGGTCATCGAAGCCGGCCTGATCTGGGTGGGGCCTCCGCCCTCGGCCATCGATTCCATGGGCAGCAAGACGGAGAGTCGGGCGCGTATGCAGGCCGCAGGGGTGCCGGTCGTGCCGGGCACGACCGAGGCCTTGCGCAGCGAAGAAGAGGCGGTGCAGGTGGCAGCCGACATCGGCTTCCCTGTGATGCTCAAGGCCGCTGCAGGTGGCGGCGGCAAGGGGATGCGTCGCGTGGACGACCCGGCCGAGCTCCTCGGGGCGCTGCGGGCTGCACGGTCCGAGGCGGCGAGCAGCTTCGGCGACGATGCGGTCTACATCGAGAAGTTCGTGGTCAACCCACGCCACGTCGAGGTTCAAGTCCTGGCCGATCAGCACGGGACCGTGCTCCACCTCTTCGAGCGGGACTGCAGCATCCAGCGCCGCAACCAGAAGGTCATCGAGGAGGCGCCCTGTCCGGTGCTGAGCGCCGAGACACGCGCTGCGATGACTGAGGTTGCTTGTCGGGCAGCGGCAGCTGTCGCCTACGAGGGAGCGGGCACCGTCGAGTTCCTGTACGGCGCCGACGGCTCCTTCTACTTCCTCGAGATGAACACCCGCCTGCAGGTAGAACACCCCATCACCGAGATGATCACCGGGGTGGACCTGGTGCAGGCGCAGCTCCGTGTCGCCGCCGGTGAGCCCCTCTGGTTCGGGCAGGACGACCTCGAGGTCACCGGCCACGCCATCGAATGCCGTGTCTATGCCGAGGATCCGGGGGCCAACTGGGCGCCATCCCCCGGGCGGATCACTGGCTACCGTGAGCCTGGCGGTCCGTGGGTACGGGTGGACTCCGCCATCTACCCGGGTGCCGAGGTGCCCGTGTACTACGACCCGATGGTGGCAAAGTTGGTGGTGTGGGGACGCGACCGTGCGGATGCGATCCGACGCACCGATCGAGCGCTGCGGGAATACAGGGTGCGAGGGATCCGAACCTCGATCCCCTTCTTTCGGGCCCTGATGCGCGACCCTGACTGGTTGGCCGCGAGGGTGGACACGGGCTTTCTGAGCGAGGCCCGCATGGAGCGCCTCACCACCTCCACACGTCACGACGACGTGGCGCTCATCGCCGCGGCCATTGCGCAGCTCGAGCGCGACCACGCCCGCACCGGTGCACCGGCTGCCGCCTCACCGGCCAGCCGCTGGAAGTGGAGCTACCGATGAGCGACACGATGCAGGGGACCTACGAGGTCACCCTCGGAGACGCGACCTCTCTGGTCACGGTCACCCGTCTGGGTACCGAAGACGACGGGCGCGTGCGGTACCAGCTCCAGGTGGGCGACGCCGAGCCAGTGGAGGTGGAGACGACCCGGCCCCAGGCAGATGTCTTGAGCATCTTGGTGGGCACGCGCACCTATGAGTGCGGTGTGGACCTCACCGATGAGGGTGTCGATGTAGACGTCCTCGGCATCATCCACGAGGCCTCCCTCGTGGACCCGCGGCGCAAGGCACTGCGGATGGCGGGAAGCGCTGGCGGCGCTGTGGTGAAGACAGCCATGCCCGGCCGCATCGTGCGTGTCCTCGTCGCTCCTGGCGATGCCGTCACGAAGGGCCAGCCCCTGCTCGTGGTCGAAGCCATGAAGATGGAGAACGAGATCAAGGCTCCGCGCGACGGCGTGCTGAAGCGCTTCGCGGTGGAAGAGGGCCAGCTCGTGGAGGCCAAGGCGGTCCTCGTAGAGCTCGAGTGACACGAGAGCCTCGCGGCTGACTCAAGCGCTCGGCTCCAGCTCCTTGGTGCTGAAGATCCAGGCGACGATGATGCCTACGCCGTACAGGATGAGCAGGGGGCCGGCCATCAGCGCCTGACTCGCGGGATCGGGGGGCGTGAGCATGGCCGCGACGACGAAGATGCCGACCACGCCGTAGCGGAAGCCCTTGATCATGTCGCGATGATGGACGAGACCGCCGCGCGCCAAGAAGTAGACGATCACGGGAAGCTGGAAGCAGAACCCCATGGCCAGCAGCATCCGAATGACCATCTTCAGGTAGCTGTGGATGCTGAGGACGGCCTCGACGTCGTCGGTCGTGAGCACCAGGAAGTATGGAAACGCGTAGTAGAAGATGACGTAGTAGGCGAATGCGGCGCCGCCGAGGAACAGGCCCGTGGAGCTGACGACCAGGGGCAGGATGAAGCGTTGCTCCTTGGGGTACAGGCCCGGCGCCACGAACTTCCACCCGTGCCAGAAGATGATGGGGGAGGTGAGGGTCACCCCTGCCAGGCCCGCCACCTTGAGGTAGGTCATGAAGCCCTCCAGGGGCTCGGTCATGGCCATGGTGCCGCGCTCGGTCTCCAGCAGGGCGTTGTTC
>JAERSX010000170.1 GCA_016845285.1 Deltaproteobacteria bacterium
ACGCCATCGCGCTGAAGGCTGGAAGCACCACCAAGACGGTGACCGCGGGGCGGATCCTGCAGCTCGTCGAGGCGGGTTCATTGAACCTCGACGACCCGATCTCAGATCACCTGGACGTGGTCCCCTCCGAGCACGGGATCACCATCGAGAACCTCTTGAGCCACAGCTCCGGCTTGGAGGACTACGGCGCCTATGTGTTGCCGAACGCGGCGACCTCATCGTGGGAAGACGAAGAGCTCATCGCGCTCATCGCCGATCTCCCCCTGCTCTTCGACCCCGGAGAGGAGTACCAATACACCAACACCAACTACGTCCTGCTGGGGATGATCGTGGAGTCGGTGACCGGAGAGCCCTGGGAGGATCAGCTCAACACGATGCTGACCAGCCAGGGCATCTCGACGGCATGGATCCCGCAGGACGACTGGGGCGACACCAGTCCTGGGTATTTCGTCTACCCGGACGGCGCGCTCCACAGCGTCAGCGGTCAGACCTACAACGCGGTGGATGACTTTCACCCCACCCTGGCCGGGGCTGCGGGCAGCATGGTGTCCGACTCGGTGGGCCTGGTCCAATGGGGTGATGCGCTCTGGGGAGGGCAAGGCGTCGTCTCCGAAGACACCCGCTCGGTCATGGTCACACCGGTCGTCGACGGGTCCTTCTACGCCCTCGGGACCATCGTCCTTCCCGACGACCATGGAGATCATTGGGGCCACAACGGCGGAGTCAACGGCTACGAGTCCTACGTGGGGCATCGCCCAGCAGACGGCGTGACCATGGCGATCGTGGGCAATGCATGGCTGTCCTATGACGACGTCTGTTGTATGCCTTGGTGGAGCTGGGAGGTACAAGCACGTCTGTGGGATGCGTTCTACGCCGAAGAGTGAGCCGGCCTTTCGCGGCCTCGGGGGCACGTCGATCCCCTCGCCGGTCGGGTTAGCCGGGGCGCCTTCGAGGACCTCCTGTGACCCGGACCCCCACGACGATGCTGCACGGTGCTGGGCGAAGCCTGCTGGCTGGCGCCCTGTGGGTGGGGGCGTGGTTCACGATCGACCTCTACGACTCCTACTGGCGCCTCAAGAGCTCCGCTGGTCGCATCCGCACCGATCCCGAGGCCTACGCCAGGGGCCAGGAAGCGGTCCTCGACCACGCCCTGCGCATCGCGGGGGTGCACCTCCGCCTGGTGCTGCCCGCGGCCCTGTTGCTCCACTTCTGCCTGCGCGTGTGGTTTCCGGCGGAGCCTCCTCGACGGAGGTGGTGGCGGGCCGCCGCGGTGCTGGCGACGGCGGCGAGCGGCGCCTTCCTCGCCCTGGACATGGTGCTCTACCCCAGCCGCCACACCTGGTTTCCCTGGCGCGAGTGGTACGTCGATCTGGTGCATCCTCCCGTGCTGATCGCCGGGCTGGGGGCGGTGGCGGCAGCCACCCTCTTGCTGGCGTTGCGTCGATACGGCACAAGCCCGTTCCCCCAGAACCGGAAGCGGCTGTGGACCTCGCTGGCAGGCCTCATCCTGCTCCTCGGCGGGGCGTGGCTCGGAGACCGACCGCCGAGCACAGGCCCGGTGACGAACAACAACGGGCCGAACGTGGTGCTCATCGGCATCGACAGCCTCCGTCCCGACCACCTCGGCTTCTACGGATACGAGCGCGACACCGCCCCCCACATCGACGCCCTGCTCGCCGAGTCGGTGGTCTTCGACTCCGCCTGGACGGTGATGAGTCGCACCTACCCCGCCATGTTGTCGATCCTGTCGGGGCAGCTCCCCATCCACCACGGCGTGCGCAGCAACCTCCCCCACCCAGACCACCTCGTGCCCGACGACGTGGTGCTGCTGCCACAGCTCCTCTCGGAGCATGGCTACGAGACGGTGTTCGCCACCGATGACAGCCGCTTCGCCTACATGGTGCCCGAGACGGGCTTCCAGCGGATCGTCCAGCCGCCGCCCGGGATCCAGAACCTGCTCATCAGCATGCGTGAGCCGTACTTCCGACTGGTGGGCGGGCTGCTCACCAACCGCATCGGCTTCGCGGCGCTGCCCATGCTCGAGCACAACCAGGCCCACGGCTCTTCCTACCGGCCCGGGCTCTTCGTGCAGCGGGCCTCACAGGTGCTCCGAGAGACCACCCACTCCGATCGCTTTCTGTACCTCATCCACAGCTGTGTGCTCCACGCACCCGGCGACCGCCCCTGGCCCTGGCACCAACACTACGGGCAGCAGGGCTACGTGGGCCCCAACCGGTTTCGCTACGACCGGGCCGGCTCCACCATGGCCGTCACCGCCGCCGAGCAGGGGCGGCCCGTGGCGGAGGTGGCCGAGCAAGACGTCCGCATCTACGACAGCGGCATCGACATGGCTGATGCGCTGGTGGCCCGCCTCATGGCCGATCTCGAGGAGGGAGGCCTCCTCGATGACACCATCGTGGTGCTCTTCAGCGACCACGGAGAAGAGGAGTACGAAGAGGACCTGCCCTATGCCTACTACGGGCCCAACCACGGCTACCAGCCCTACGGAGACGGGCAGCACCGCGTGGCCCTCGCCATTCGCTTCCCAGATGGGCGCGGCGCGGGCAGGCGCGTGAGCGATCCGGTCCGCACCATCGACATCGCCCCCACCCTGGCCGAGCTCCTCGACGTCCCCCTGGGCGGTCCCCTCGATGGACACAGCATGCTGGGGCTCATCGACGGCGGCACCGACCCGGAGCCCCGTCCCCTCTACGTGGAGACAGGGCTCACCGAGCGGCGGTACTGGAACGAGGGGCACCGGGCCTACCCCTGGA
>JAERSX010000171.1 GCA_016845285.1 Deltaproteobacteria bacterium
GGCGTTGACCGGTCGACAGGCTGGCCGGCGGACTGGGGCCGTGGGCTGTCATGGCCGTCACCGAAGAGCTTCTCCATGCTCGGGGTGCAGGAAGGTGAGCCCCTACGGCGGCACGTCAAGACATTGCTGGCTGCGCTCGACGACTTCGTCCAGCGTGTTCCCAGACGCCTACCCCGGCCGTCCGCGGGTCAACCCACCTGAGCTGCACTGCATCGCGCCAAGGCCAGGCAAGTGGTGGTGAAGAGGACCCTTCCCCCCCTCAGGCGCACTCGGAGAGCGCTTGAGGTCGCCAGGTGGTTCGTTTCAGCTGACCAATCAAATTATGATCGAGAGAAGTGAGCGACTCTGAACGATATCGACCTGCGCATCTCATTCCGCAGTGGGCCTCGGTGCTGCTGAGCATGACTGGCGACACAGTGCTGCTCGTGTCCCAGACGGGTGTGGTCCGTGGTGCGAGTGGGTCCGCCGTTGGTCTGCTCGGACGTAGGCTGAGCCTCCAGCATACCGAGCTCGCGGAGCTCATCGAGGGACAGCTTCCACAGGAAGCCCGCGACTGCCTGAGCGCGGAGCGGCCGGAGTGGACCGGACGGATCTGCTTTCGGCATTCCACCACGGGTACTCCAATTCCGGCGCATCTCACCCTGCGCAGAGCGCAAGACGAGCCCCGCTGGTTCATCGCTTCGGTGAACCCGATCACCGCACATCATCATCTCGACCAGCACCTCTTCGACCATGTGTTGCTACCGCTCATCCTGCATGACGCGAGCGGTCGGATCCGACAGGTCAACAAGGCCACCTGCCGCCTGTTCTCGTGCGTACCCGAGGACCTCATCGGCAAACGGGCAGCAGACCTGCATCCCAAGATCGGCCCCTACGCACCCCCAAGCTTCAGCCTGCCGGTCGGCGGCTCCTTTTCGTTCTCGACCCGCTTGATCCGAAAGGACCAGCGTGACATTCCGGTCGAGGTCCATGTGGTCAAGTTCCACCAGGAAGGTGAAGACTTCGTGCTGGGTTCCCTGCGGGATCTCTCCCGTGAAGATCTGCTGCTCACACGTCTCGTGCAGACTCAGCAGCTCGAGCTGATGGGACGCCTCTCGGGTGGTCTCGCCCACGATCTCAACAATCTGCTGATGATCATCATCAACAACTCGTCGATGCTCCAGGAGGAGTTCGAGAGGCTCGCGGCTGACCCGGAGGTGGCCGAGATCGCCCAAGATCTCCGTGCCGCCGCAGAGAGCGCAGGAGACCTCACCAAGCAGCTCCTCGACGTGGTGCGTGTGCGGAGCAACGAGCGACGGGCGGTGGACCTCAACGAGCTGATCGGTGGCATGGTGCGGGTCCTGGGCGCAGCCATAGGCGCGACGGCAACGCTCAAGACCGAGCTTGCAGACACGATCCCGACCATCATGGCCGACCCCGGCCAGCTCATGCAGCTCGTCGCCAACCTCGTGATGAATGCCCGCGATGCCATGACACAAGCGGGACAGATCACGGTTCGAACGTCGGCGGTCTGGACCTCTGGTGCCGAGCGCTGTGTGCTGGAGGTAGAGGACACTGGCCCCGGAATCCCCGACCATGTGGTCCCCCACATCTTCGAGCACATGTTCACCACCAAGGGTCAATCCGGGGGAACCGGACTCGGACTGGGCTCCGTGCAGGACATCGTGACTGCACACGGAGCGAGCATCGACCTGTTCACGGAGGTTGGTGTCGGCACCCGCTTCCGAATCGACTTCCCCGTGTCCCATCAGGATGACAACGAGTCGACCTTCCCCCACCGACTCAACGTAAGGTCGCCCGAGACCCGCCGCGTCCTGGTCGTCGACGATCTGGATGCGATCCGCGCGATCCTCCAGCGGATCCTGTCCCGGGAGGGGATGAAGGTCGAGCAAGCAACTAATGGTATCGAGGCGCTGGAGCGCCTGCGGGATCCCAGCAAGCCAGCCGTGTCCCTCTTGATCACCGACCTGCTGATGCCGGTCATGAACGGGCGGGATCTCTGCCGAACGGTCGTGGCTGAGCAGCCCGATCTGCCCATCATCGTACTGTCTGCCTACAGCGCAGACCTGATGTTCGACGACATGGCTCGCACGAACATCCGCTTCCTGGCCAAGCCGATTCGCCCGAGCAAGCTGGTGCCCTTGGTGAAGCGCCTCATGGTGGACGCATTCCCAGAGCCTTGAGGCCGCCGCCATCAGCGCGGGGCCTGTATGAGCACACACAGAGCCCAGGTACCAGGCGCACGAGACAAGGTCTCCAAGCTCGACGCGACTGGCTCCGGGGACACCACTGGGACACCGTGAGCGGGCCGAACCCAACCCTGAGGCTACCGCTTCAGTGCGGGGAGGAGATGGCCCGACGCTGCCCTTCGATGAAAGAGACCACCGTAATGAAGGTGATCATCAGATGCGGCTGGCCGTCTTCATCGGGGAGTCACGGCTGCCAGGTTCCATCGCTGTCCGCATCCACGTAGATGGGGTTGGAAAAACCCAGGGGGACATGGCCCTGTGCCACCGTTGCGTAGTCTCCGAGTGACAGGTTGCGATCCTCGGGCGCGTCGTCGTCTATGGGCCATCCGGCCTCTGCCACGATCCAAGAGTCGGAGCTGAGGGTGACCTCGGCGGAGACCTCGATGTCGAGGCGCCCAAGCTCGTCCCGATCGGCCTCCAGTGGCGTGACGAACACCGTCTCTCCGCCTTGGACCAGGCGAACCTCGTGAACGGGGACCCAGGATGCGGCCTGCACGCGGATCGTGGCGGTGCCTTCGTCTCCTGCGATGAGGTCGCCGATGCCTGCGGCAACTCCGTCCATCTCCAGCGACAAGGACACCAACGGCCCGTTGCTCACCGTGACTCGGCCTTGCTGCACCGCATCCACCAAGCACTCCACGTCGATCTCCTGCACCTCCCGCGGGCACTGGACGAGGTTGACCGGGAACCCGATCTGCTCGACCTCCAAGGCATGGCTGTCGCTGTTGCCGGTGCCCGTGATGGCGGACCCCTGGTTGAGCAGTGAGAACCAGTCGAGTCGGACATCTTGGTACAGCTCCCAGGAAAACCGGTTGACCACCTCCAGAGCATCGAAGTCGAGGTGGGCCTGCAGACCGATGTTGTCGTACATCGCATGGCCGGACTCGGGGTTGGCGTCGGCGGAGAACTGTATCCCTCGCGGATGGTTCAGCTGCAAGATGACCGAGGAATTGCCCTCGTAGGGGTCCAGCTCTTGGCGCTCACGGAATGCCTGGAGCTGGGGTTCGGGCTGTGCTTCCGTGTTCGTCTCAGGCAGGCTCTCGCCGTCGGAAAGAGGAAATGCGTTGAGGTGGCCGTAGCTGAGCTCGTCGTCCTCGTCGTCGGGGTCGGTGTACCCCATGCGGGCTTCTGTGCCGGGCAGGCCGGCCACGTGGTTGGCGTAGAGCTGGGCCAGTGGGACGGCGGGATCATTGATGTAGTTGTGATCGGTGAGCACCACCAGATCGAGGCCACTCGACTCGACGCTCTCGTAGCGGATCTGTTCGGGGATGAAGGAGTCCGCCGACAGGCCGCTGTGAAGGTGGAAGTCGGCGGACAACCAGTCGGGGTCTCGGGGCACCCCCTCGGACAGGGTGAAGGAGACCTCGATAAACCCGGACGTACATTCGATCTCGGCGATGGTGATCTCGTCGTGGATCCCCCGCGTGGCGATGAGGCGGTAGCTTCCGGTGTCGAGCAGGGTGTGCCCCAGTCCGCCGTTGACGAGAAAGCTGCTGATGAAGTCGTCGCGCCCTTGAGGGTCCGCTTCGGCCGCATCGGGTCCCGTGAGGTTGATGTGGTTGCCAGCCATGTCGGTGACCACCACTCGGGCTGAGATGGGCTCGCCGTCGGTGTCGGTGACGGTGGCCTCGACTCGGCACGGGCGTGGGGCGTAGTCGAACCATGTCGATCGTTTGGTGGTGCCGTTGGACCGCTCGAAATGTACCTCGATGTCATGTCTTCCGGAATCGAGGTTCGAGAGGTGGAGGGTGGCGATGTAGTCGTACTTGCCGCCCACCCCGCTGTTGCGGCGACGGATGATCCCCATCGGGTCGGTGACCTCCGTGTCGTCGACGAATACACGAGCCTCGGCGTCCCTCAGCGGCTTTCCGACGTGGACGACCAGAGGGATCCATGCGGAGTCTTGGGTGGAGCGTCGCGAGGGGCTGACGAAGCTCGCCTTCCGGCAGCCGAGGGTACAGACCAAGAGGGCGATCCAGGCCAGGGACAGGGGCGTCCGGGCTCGTCGTTTGCGTCGTCTACCAGAATGAACACGGCATCTGGCCATGGGATGTGGCATCTCTCGGGGGATGTCGACTGCCGCATCGGAACGGAAAGCCAGATGTTGCCGGCGGTGCTGCGGATGGTGAGCTTCAGAGATGGTGAGCTTCAGAGATGGTGAGGGGACGTGGGTTCTCAGGTCGTTCGGGCTGGAGCGGAAGAGCAGCACGGACATGATGTTGGCGCTACAGTACTTGACGTACAAGGTCTGACAAATACGCCAGATCGATGAACATCTGGCGAAGGTCCGACGCCCTCGACCGGAGTGGTCGACAGAGTTGTGGTGCTCGGCGCGGACAAGGACGGCTACATCGCGGCCGAGGGGGGCAGGTACAGGATGGAGGTGCCCGATGGTGTCTCGCCCACGATCTACGGTAGCGTCCCTTCGTGATCCTCCTCCTGCTCTCTTCCCTCGCCACGGCCTCCGATCAGCTCTACGCGCCGGACCCCACCACCAACGATGCCTTCGGGTTGGCCGTGGACGGCGCAGGAGACGTCGACGCAGACGGCTTCGACGACCTGATCATCGGGGCGTACGGAGCCGACGACTACACGGGCGAGGTCTACCTCTTCTTCGGCGGCGCCAGCGGGGTCGCCTCCAGCCCCGGGGAGGTCCTGGAGGCCTCGGACGGCGGGCCGTGGCGCTACTTCGGCTACCCGGTCCGCGGGATGGGTGATCTGAACGGCGACGGATTCGCCGACATCGCCACCTCTGGCTTGGGCCCCGACGGCGGGGCGGGGCGCGCCTACCTGTACGCCGGCACGAGCTCCGGGCTCGAAGCAGAGGTGGGCCTGGCCCCATCCGGCGTGTCGTCATGGGACACCTACGGCCACGGGCTGGCCGCCGGAGACATCGACGGAGACGGGCTGAGTGATGTGGTCGCCGGTTCGCCGGGAGACGACGGCCTCGCAAGCGACGGAGGCGCGGTCTGGGTGAGCCTCGGCGGCAACGACCTGAGTGCGCTCAGCTCGAGCCGGACCTACCCCGGCACGGGCGTGTCCAGCGCGTCTCTGGGTTCGGTCGTCGCCAGCGGGGACCTCGACGGAGACGGCTATGCCGACGTGGTGGCCGCCGAGGAGCGCGCCGCCGGCACCGGGGCGCAGGTGCACCTGTGGCTCGGCAGCACGAGTGGCCTCGACAGCGCCAGCGAGCAGCTCCTCACGCCCAGCAGCGCGGCGTCGGCCGACGAGGTGGACAACGCCTTCGGCGTCTCCCTGTCCGCCGGCGGCGACCTCGACGGCGACGGAAAGGACGACCTTGCCGTGGGTGCGCACGTCGACGACGAGGGTGGCACCGACGCCGGCTCGGTCTACGTCTACCTGGGGGCGGTGAGCGGCGTGGACCCGAGCAGCGAGGTCAAGCTGACGTCCTCGAGCACCATCGCCGACGACTTCTTGGGATACGCCACGGCCATCGTCCCGGACACCAACGGCGATGCCCTCGACGACCTCCTCGTGGGGGCGTTCTACGTGAACCAGAGCACCGGCGCCGCGTACCTCTTCTACGGCGCCAGCACGGGGGTCGACACCGCCTCCGAGGTCACGCTGACC